>JAQICF010000275.1 GCA_027858795.1 Candidatus Delongbacteria bacterium
ATGTCTTCCGATCTTAAAAAAGATTTTCCGGGTATAGCAGGTTTTTCAAGAACTAATCTGTACTATATGAAGAAATGTTTTCTGTATTTTAAAGAGTTTGCAGTGCCTGATAACTTTGTTCCCCAACTTGAAGGACAAACAGATCCTATAATTGTCCCCCAGCTTGTGCGACAATTACCATGGGGGCATATTAAAGTTATAATCAGTAAGATAAAAGATAATTCTGTGGCTCTTTTTTATATTAGTGAAATAATTAATAATAACTGGAGCAGAGACACACTCGAGCTGCAGATAAAGTCCGATCTATATAATCGTAAGGGCAGATCAATTAATGATTTCAGAAATACTCTTCCTGAGCCGCAATTTGCTGGTAAAATGAATTTTTATCTTTCTGCAGTTGATTCATTACTAAAAGCAGAAGGTGATAATCCGACTATAGGAATAATGCTTTGCAGGGATAAGAATAATATTGAAACAGAATTTGCTTTAAGGGATATAAATAAACCTATGGGTATTAGTGAGTTCCAATTGACAGGAATCCTTCCTGAGAATCTAAAGAGCAGTTTGCCGAGTATTGAGGAGATTGAGAGAGAGATTAATATGGTCAGAGAGAAAATGGCAAAGTATGGGTAGTCAATACGATAAACCCAATAAATAATATAAACGGAAATGTAAATTATGACAAATTTTATTACAAATAGTGAACAAAGAGATCTGAAAAAACGATTGACCCTTCTCATCAAGAACAGTAAAGAGTTGAAATTTCTAGTTGGGTTTTTCTATTTCTCGGGTATCAAAGAACTTTATGAAGGTATGAAAAAAAATCCGGATGTAACGCTTGATATTCTTGTCGGTTTAAACGTTGATTCAACAATTTATGGTCTGACTGAGTACGCAACTTCTGACACGAATATGTCAAGAGAGGAAGTTGCTTATAATTATTTTGAATCATTAAAGAGATCTATTAATACAGAAACATTTGATAATGAATTATTTTACAAACAGATAATTTATTTTATAAATCTTATTAAAGATGACAGACTTAGAATCAGAAAAACATTAAAACCGAATCACTCAAAACTTTATGTTTTTAAATTAAATGAAGATCAGGTCGGAAGGAATAAATTATTTATTACAGGTAGCAGTAACCTGACAGGAGCCGGATTATCTACTCAGGAAGAATTTAATGTTGAGATTAGTGACTATGGTGTAGATGATGCTGAAAAATATTTTAATGACTTATGGGACAATTCAGATAAAATTACTGAAGATGATTTACTTAAGCAAAAGCTTCTTAAAGTTCTGGAGGATGAAACGGTTCCAAAGAAAGTTACACCATTTGAAGCATTTGTTTATGTAATAAAGACTTATTTAGATTCATTCGAACAAAAGGAATTATCCACATCACTGGAGAAGTTATTAGAAGATAATGGATATACGACTTATTTATATCAACTTGATGCGGTAAAACAGGCACTTTCAATTATAGATAAACAAAACGGTGTAATTATAGCTGATGTTGTTGGACTTGGTAAATCAATAATTGCAAGTTGTGTTGCAAAAGAAATAAGAAAAAGAGGTATGGTTATTTGTCCGCCGGGGCTTATCGGTGACAGAAATAAAAATTCCGGTTGGAAAAAATATCTTGAAGAATTTCAGTTATATGATTGGGAAGTCCGTTCATCAGGCAACCTTGAAAGTGCTGCAAAATTCATCAAAAAAGCTAAAGATATTGAAGTAGTTATTATTGATGAAGCCCACAGGTTTAGGAATCAGGATACTAAAGATTATGAATTTTTGAAAAATATTTGCAGGGACAAGAAGGTAATGCTGTTGACAGCAACACCTTTTAATAATAGACCAGCAGACATTCTTTCATTACTTAAGCTGTTTATCAATCCAAAGAAATCTACAATTACATTGGAAGATGACTTGACATCAAAATTCATTGATTTTAAATCTGTTTTTAACAAACTGTCATTTATCAAGAAATACTGGAATTCAACATTTGAAAAGAAAAGAAAGAAAGCCGAAGGATATTTCCTCACAATGTTCGGAGAACAATTCAAAGGACAGGAAAGTCTAATACTTGTTAAGCAAAGAGCAAAATATCTGTCTAAGCAGATCAGAGATGTGATTGAACCAGTAACTATAAGAAGGAACAGGCTTGATCTTAAATATAATCCAAGATATAAAAACGAGATCGACAGTCTATCTACTATCGCAGATCCTTTTGAATGGTTCTTTAAACTTGATGAACAACAATCAGAGTTCTACGATGAAGTTCTTTTGAGTTATTTTGCCGAACCCGAAGATGGAGGTAGATTTACCGGAGCTATTTATCAACCCTTTATGTATGAAACTAAACAGACATCAAAAAAGAAAGGAGCATCAGAAAATCTTGAAAGTTTAAATCAGAAAAACCTTTTTGACTTTATGCGAAGAATGCTTGTTAAGAGATTTGAAAGCTCTTTTGGGTCTTTCAAGCAGAGTATCATAAATTTTAAAAACATTTCAAATCATGTTAAGTTGTTCATAGAGAAATCCGGTAATAAATTCATTCTTGATCGTACTTTGATGAATAAAATATATAACAATACATCTGAAGACATAGAGAAGGAATTGGAGGATTATAAAAAAAGACTTATCGATAATAATTTTCCAAAGAATCATAAAGTTTATGATATTAACAAGTTTTATTATAAAAATAAGTTTCTAAGCAATATTGATATGGATATTGCTCTGTATGATGAAATACTTGAAAAACTTGACGATTTAAAGCTAGTTGAATCAGATCCCAAATCGGAATGTCTGATAAATAATATCGCTTTAAGGTTAAAAACAAAGCCTAAAAAAAGTGAACCAAAACTAAAAGTTTTAATTTTTTCTGAGTATAAAGATACAGTTGAATATCTTGAACCACTACTTCTAAAAAAGTTTGGTAAAAGATTGCTTACAGTAAAAGGGAACATATCAGCCAAGAAATTTCTTGAGATAAATGAGAATTTTGATGCTTCATATTCACCTCAGGTTAATGATTTCGATATTTTATTAACTACAGACAAATTGTCTGAAGGTTTTAACCTAAACCGTGCAGGAATGATCGTCAATTATGACATTCCTTGGAATCCTGTAAGGGTTATTCAGAGAGTAGGTCGTATTAACCGTATAAGTAAGAAAGTATTTAGTGAGCTTAATATTGTTAATTTTTTTCCTACTTTGAAAGGATCTGAGCTTGTTAAATCAAGAGAAATAGCAGCAAATAAAATGTTTTTGATCCATAATACACTTGGTGAAGATTCAAAGATATTTGATATTGATGAAGAACCAACTCCTTCTGGTCTTTATGACAAGTTACAGCAGAATCCAGAAGATAATCAGGTTGCAAGTTTTTATACACGTATGGCCAATTTATTCGAGAAAATCAAAAAAGAATACTCAGATTCAGTCAAAGCTGTTGAGAATATGCCGCCAAGAGTTAAAACATCCAAAGAATTTGAGGAGGATGAATTATTTGTTTTTATGAAAAAAGGAAGGCTGTTTGTTTATCAGTATAAAAACATAGATGATAAAGATAATGTAAGTATGTCAACTCTTGAAGACGCCTTATCAAGTATCGAATGTGAACCTGATACAGAAAGAAAAGAACTTTCACCCTTTTTCTGGACAAATTATGAGGCAGTGAAAAATTTTAAAGAAGTACATAAATTTGTTGTTTCTGAATTAAGCATTGAACAGCAGGCGATCAATAATTTGAATTTCTTTATTAAAAAAGTTAATCATGAGCATACTATGCCGTTTAAAAACTTTTTCAGGACTTTACTTGAGGATATTAATGATTTCGGTACGCTTTCAGATTTTACACAAAGAAGAATCGCTAATTTGAGCACTGCTGAAAGTAAGATAAAAGAAACAGTTAAAGAGATAAAATCACTGATTGAAGAATTAGGAGAGGATTATCTTTTGAAAGAAAAGCAGAAAAGAAAGAAGTATAAAAAAGAAATAATAATATCTATAGAGAATAGAAAATTATGAGTAGACAGGATTTAAGTAAAATTATTGAGAATTTTAGTATTGATGGTTTCAAGTCATTTTTCCGTAATAAAGTTCGTGAATTCATTCCTAGTTCAGAAAACTTATATAATGAAACTGATAAATTCATAGCTGGACAAAAGCTAGGTACAATTGATTTTAGAGACGATAAAGTCGTTGTTTTTGCATATAAGTCTGTCACTGAGTTGACTGAAAAAAAATCAAAGAGAGCTCAATATGAACTCAGTAAGAAAATCTTGAAGACAGATCGTTCAGATGCAGGGATTTTTATATTTTATGATGAGATAGGTAACTTTAGATTTTCACTAATTTATATAAATTATTTAGGTACGAAAAGGGATTGGAGTTTATATAAACGATTTACTTACTATGTAAATAAAGAGAAAAGCAACAAAACATTCTTAAAGCAGATCGGTGTGAAAGAATTTACTAGCCTTGATGATATTAAAGCTGCTTTCTCTTTAAAAGAAGTAACAGATGAATTTTACAAAGAATTTTATCCTATTTTTCAAAAAGTTAGCTTATCAGTCATCGGTGATGATATTGATAGTAAAGTGAAAGAAGATTTTGCTCTTTTATTTGTAATAAGAACCATATTTATTGGGTTTATACAAAAAAGAAAATGGATAGGAGATGATGAGGAATTCCTTGAATACTTCTTAAAAGAATATGATACTTGTGGCACTTGCAACGAATTATATATGAAATGGATTAAACCACTTTTCTTTGAGTCACTTAATTCTGCACCGGGTACTAAAACTGCGTATAGGAATAATAATTTTTCTGAAGAGCTTGAATATAAACTTCAAATGGCACCTTATCTTAATGGTGGTCTTTTTTCTGATGATAAAGAGATAGATCGGAAGGGATATTATATACCTGATGAACAGATTAAGGAATTCTTTGATTTTTTATTCCAATATAATTTTACGATTGAAGAGAATACTCTTTATGATGAAGAACTCGAGCTTAACCCTGAGTTTTTAGGTATTATTTTTGAAAGACTTGTAAATAAAGCAGACGGAGCAGTTTATACTCCGAGGACAGAAGTTGATCTCATGTGTCGTCTTAGCCTTGTAAAATGGATATTTAAAAACACTAAATCTAAAATTCAGAAAAGAGATTTGTATGAACTGTTTTTTCATGAGACAGAAGAGGGAGAAGAGAATCAAAGACACGGAAGCTTTTCCGAAGTGCAGTACAAAGAAATAATAACACTATTAGAAAATGTTACAGTTTGTGACCCCGCTGTAGGTTCAGGTGCATTCTTAGTTGGAATGATGCAGGTGATAGAAGAAATAGAAGAACGCATTTATAAGAAAGAGCTGAATAAAGAAGTATCATGTGCTTTTGAAAGAAAAAAAAGGATCATCAGTCAGTCACTTTATGGTGTAGAGGTAAAAGAATGGGCAGTATGGATTGCCCAATTAAGGTTATGGATATCTCTGTTCATTGATGCACCACCTGGAATGAGAGATTCTCTTGAACCTATTTTACCAAGTCTTGATTTCAAAATTAGACAAGGTGATTCGCTTATTCAAATGATTGGATCAAAGCAATTCCCAATATCAGGTCATGCTGATATATCTAGTTCGATTAAAAGAAAAGTAACAATGTTAAAAAATGATAAAGTGAATTTCTTTTTTAATAAAAGTAGTTTAGGTAAAGATGGAATAAAGAAGAAAGAGCTTAAAATATTTAAAGATATTCTTGATGATGAGATAAGTATACATGAGCAAGCTATATATCAAATGAAGGATGACTCAAAAGTAAAAGAAGTATCTTTATTCGGAGATGAAACACCCAAAACAGAGCAACTTAAACTTAATTTGTTTGAAAAAGACATTGAAAAACATCAAAAAGAAATAAAAGAACTTCAAAGTCAAAAAGATTCTTTAAGTAAAAACAAACCGCTGATTTGGAGTATAGAATTTTCAGAAATATTTGTAGAAAATGGTGGATTTGATGTTATAATTGGAAATCCACCGTATGTAAGACAGGAAGATATTGCTGATCCAATGGGCAAGATCGAAGATAAGAAGCAATATAAAATTCTTTTAGCTGATATGGTCAGAATGGACTTCCCGGAGCATTTCATAAAACAGAAAAAAATCAACGCACAGTCTGATCTTTACACATACTTTTATATTAGATCTCTAAAGCTACTTAATCAAACTGGGATTCATACTTTTATCTGCTCAAACTCATGGCTTGATGTTGGTTACGGTGTATGGCTTCAAGAATTTTTGCTTGTTAATGCACCTATTGATTTTATAATTGATAATCACGCAAAAAGAAGTTTTGATGCAGCTGATGTTAACACAATAATTTCAATAATCAATGCTCCAGTTAAGCGAAAGAAAATAGATGATAACCATCAGGTAAAATTCATAGCTTTCAAAAGACCTTTTGAAGAAACAATATTCTCTGAATATCTTTTGAACATAGAAAACGCAAAGCAAATAGAAAAAAACAAGCAATATCGAGTTTATCCTATTTCGTTAGAAGAACTGAAAGAAGCAGGAAGTGAATTTGAAACTGAAGAAGATGAAAAACTGAAAACTGCTGTCGGAAAATATGTTGGTGATAAATGGGGTGGAAAATTCTTAAGAGCACCGGATATTTTCTTTACAATTCTAAAAAGAGGAAAAGAAAAATTAGTTAAATTAAATACAGTAGCCGTTGTAATACCAGGTTGTTATTCAGGTATCAATGATTTTTTTTATTTAGATGAAGGCACAATACATTCATTCAAAATTGAAAAAGAATATTTACAACCACTTATTAGGAATTCGAGATCAATAACTAGTTTGCGATTCGAAACCAAGCAACAATATTATGTTTTAGCAATAGATAAGGTTCCTATTAATAAGCTACAAAAAAATGTAGTGAATTACATTAAATGGGGGGAAACTCAAAAAACAAAGAAGAAGCAAAAAACTAAAGCAGGTATACCTTGGAATAAGGTTGAATCTGTAAAAAATAGAAAATTCTGGTATTCAATTCCAGAGAAAAATCTATTGACAACTAAGTTATTCATGCAATATGTTGCTAACGACAGATTCTATTGCCCTTTTACTGATTATAATATGGCAAGTGATAGGTGTTTTCATAGAATTTTCATAAAAGATTATAAAAATATTTATAATTTATCTATTATTTTAAACTCTACTTTAACAATTTTCTATGTAATGCTTCTTGGTAGATCAGGATTAGGACAAGGAGCTTTAAAATTCGAAGCGAAAGATGCTGTAGGGCTTTTTATTTTAGATCCAAATTTATTATCAAAAGTTAAAACAAATTCCACAAGCTTAAATAATATTGGAAGTAGAAAACCAGTATCAGTTTTCGAAGAATGCGGAATTGATCCTGAATTAGAAATTACAATTGAAGAACAAGAACCAAAACCTTTACCAGATAGAAAAGAGCTTGATGATATAGTTTTCGATGCCTTGGAATTGACAGAAGATGAAAGAAAAGAAGTTTATCGTGCAGTCTGTAGGTTAGTATGGAACAGGATTAGCAAAGCTAAGAGCGTGTAGAATAAAAGGAAAAGGAGGGGAAGATAATGAATATTAAATTAGAAAAGAAATTAAAAGAGTATTCAGAAGTAGCTGAAGATTGGTTGCTTGGTACAGATTGGCTTGAAAAAAGGTACTTATATTTTAAAGACTTTTTTAAAACAGAAAATATTAAAAAAGCCGAATGGAATAAATTTCAAGAAATGGGTGAGAACTTACATGCTTTTGGGACAGCAATTGCAAAAGCAAATGCTTTAGGAAAGATGAATTTGAAATCAATAGATGAGTACAGAAAAATATTTCTTTACATGGTCTCAGAGAAAGATCCTATTGATGTAACGATAAATAATTTATACAAAAAATACAAAGGAAGCTATAGTTTACCTTTTTTTAGCGATTCGACAATTAGTGAATTGGTTGCGTATGCTTTTCCAGAGAAATATATAATTTATAATAAAAGAGATAAAATAGCCTTAGAATATTTAGATATGACAATGGATGCTATTAGAGGTGAAAAATTTGGTGGTACTTTCTTGCGCTATAATGAAATAATGAAAAAAGTTATCAATGCGTATAAAAATATTGTAGGCAAAAGAACAAACACAAGTATCAATTTAGAAGTAGATCAGTTTTTTAGTTGGTTGTGTAAAAATATTGAAAAAGAAGAAAATAATAATAGCGATATAGATTATTATTGTGTTGGATTTAATTGGAAAGACGAAGGAGGGGATAGATTAAAAGAATTTTTATCGAAAGGTATATGGCAAAATGGATATGATAAGAAATATACTCAGGTCGTAAAAAAAGTTAAAGTAGGTAGTAAAATAGCTGCTAAATCTTCTTATACAAAGAAAAAGGGAACGGCTACGATTTCAATTTTAAAAATATATGCTATTGGTGAAGTAATTGAGAATCCAAAAGATGGAAAAAATTTAAAAATAAATTGGAATGAAATATATACTCCATTCGAATTAGAAGGACTTGGTGGTTACCGTTCTACAATCGGTAAAATTGGTAAGAAAGAAAATATTGAATTAATATTTGAGCATGATGAAAATATCAACACATTTCTTGACGATTTAAATAATGAAGATGATATTGGACTGTTAAACTCTAAACCTCTTAATAAAATTCTCTATGGACCTCCAGGAACAGGGAAGACTTATCATACAATTAATAGAGCTATAGAGATTATTGATCCTGCTTTTGACTTAAGTCAAATTAGAAAAAAAATTAAAGATAAATATGATGAATATGTCAAAAACGAACAAATTGTCTTTACTACATTCCATCAGAGCTACGGGTATGAAGAATTTGTTGAGGGTATAAAAGCTATACCACCTGGCAGTGAAGATAATGCCGGTAAAGAAATGATTTATAAAACAGTTGCTGGAATTTTTAGAAAGATTTGTAAACAAGCTTGTGAGAATTATGAAAATTCACGAAAAACAAAAGAATTACAAAGTAAAGAGAAAATTCTAAAACAAAAGGTTGATGAATTTCTAAGTGATTCTCTTGAAAATGAAACTGAGTTTACGAAAACACAGAAAGGTAAATTTAAGATAACGCAAGTTGGTGATTCCGATATCACAGTTGAAACTGAGGATTCTAAATATAGTGGCAATATTGTTAAATTAGATAAAAAAGAATTTCTTATGGTAGCTGAAAACATTGATGAGAAGTTTAAATTTTCAAAAGAAATGGCTGTTAAATTATTTAAGGTAAATTCACAACGTCAAAAAGATACATATTATTTTAACTTGGGAAAAGAATTTAAGAAATTCAAAAGTACTTTGAAAGAAGAAACTGTAGAAGTAGAGAAATTGAAGAATTTTGTCCTCATAATAGATGAAATCAACCGTGGTAATATTTCAAAGATTTTTGGTGAACTTATTACTCTTATTGAAGAATCGAAAAGACTTGGTAATACAGAACAGCTTAAGGTTAAGTTGCCTTATTCGGGAGAAGAATTTGGAGTACCGAAGAATCTTTATGTTATAGGTACAATGAACACAGCTGACAGGTCAATCGCTTTGATGGATACTGCTTTAAGAAGAAGGTTTCAGTTTGAAGAAATGATGCCGAAATCAGAGAAAGTGCCAGAGGTTATCAATACTAAAAATGGTGAAATAGAGCTTAGAAAGTTATTTGAAACGATTAATGAAAGAATTGAATATCTTTACGATCGTGATCATACGATAGGGCACAGTTATTTTATGGATGTTAAAACAAAAGATGATCTGGATATTGTGTTTAAAACTAATGTAATCCCATTACTACAGGAGTATTTTTACGATGACTGGGAGAAAATACAGATTGTCCTTGGAGATCATTTTGATCAACTTATGGGGAATAAAACATCCTCAGGTAATGATGTTGAAAAGTGGAAAGATGATGATGAGTTTTATGAAAAAAGGTTTATTTTAAGTAGAAAAATTGTAGAAACATTAGTTATTGGCTTTGATCACGATGAGATTGAAGACGATAAAAAGGAATACAGGATAAATGAGAAGTTTTCTATAGAAGCTTATAAGAAGATTTATGCGGAGAGGATAAATGAATAAAAAAGAAGTATTTGAACCTAGAAAATTCATGGAAATGGCTGTTGATGAAATGATGAAATCAATTCAGGAACCAAGGGATGATAAAACGAGTCCCAATGTCGGTGCCATTTTGATTAAACCTGACAACACAATTGAAAAAGCTCACAGAGGTGAACTCCGACAAGGTGATCATGCGGAATTTACTTTATTAGAAAGAAAAAACCGTTCAGTTAAATTAGATAATTCTAGCTTATTCGTAACTTTAGAACCCTGTGCACCTGGTGCGCGTAAACCTCCCAAATCAAGTTGTGCTGAAAGGATTATAAATGCCAGAATTAAAAGGATATGGATAGGAATTGAGGATCCTGACCCTACTGTTGATAGGAAAGGTATAAAATATCTTTTGGATAAGGGTGTAGAAGTGAGAATGTTTGATCCTGATTTGCAGGATAAAATAAGAGAAGTAAACTCAAAATTTATAAAAGAAGCTTTAAATAGAGCAAAAGAAGCAAAAGAGGAACAAAAAGAATTAATTTTAAGCAAGACTGAAAATGTCGAAAAAAATGCAGTAATAGATGATCTGTCCGTAGATGAAATCAATAAATTTATTGATAAAGCTAAATTAAAAGTAAAGATTGATTCTTCAAAATTTAATAGAATTTTCACTCAACTTGGATTATTTAAACTTAATAATAAAGAATATAACCCCACAGGTATTGGGTTATTACTTTTTGGCAATAGACCTCAATTAACTTTTCAAAATGCACTGATTAGAGCAACTTACAAAACTTCTAACAGAGGGGAAGAGATTAAAACTTTTGAAGGTTCAATAGTAAAACAAAGAGAAGATGTTCAAGATTGGTATATGGATAAAATTGGAAAGCAGATAGATAGAACCAATGCACAAAGAAAAAATATTTTCGATTATCCTTTAGAAGTATTCCGTGAAGTAATTACAAATGCTATTGTACATAGAGATTATGATATAGCCGGTGCACCTATTTACTTAGAAATTAATGATGATGCAGTTATTATAAAGAGTCCTGGTGAACCTGTTTTACCGATCACTTTTGATCAAATAAAAACTTTAAGAGCACCATCTTTAAGTAGAAATCCTAAAATAATGTATGTATTTGATCAGTTAAAACTGGTTGAGCAAAGGGGCTTAGGATTTAAAACAATAAAAGAATTACCCGAATTATATAATATCCCTTTACCTATAATTACTTATGAAACACCATATATTGTAATGTCATTGCCTCGTACCAGTGATGCAATCAAAAAACTTAGTCCTATCGATTCTCTGAAGGAATTAAATGATGAAGAATTACTAGGTTATGATTACATAAAAATGTTAGAAAAATTTACAAGAAAAGATTACGAAAATAATTTTAAATATGACAAGAAAAAAGCAGAGCGACATTTGAAACACTTTGTTGATTTGAAGCTAATAAAAAGAGAAGGCTCAGGGCCTGGAGTATACTATATTTATATCGCGACATAGAAGCTGTCGCAATGTCGCGATAGGGCGTTAGTTTTATGGCTGTAGTTGCTTATCGCGACACGAAAGCTGTCGCAATGTCGGGATAAATGGAATTTGAATTTATGAAAAAGCATTTTACATTAAACGAACATAAATACCTTTTTGTTGAGAAAGATGAAAGTAAACAAGGCTGGAATGAAGACGGTAATGTTGGAATTCCGGAAATAGTTTTCAATCAGATTGATCAATATGTAAAGCAAAATGATGATGAAAGTTCATATTTTCTAAAACCGGGTTATAGGAAAGGATATAAATATATACTAAAAGCTCAGCAGTATGTAGGAGTGATAAAAACCAAAAGCGGTGTTTCTGTAGAGATATTACCTAAAATAAGCAAAATTGATTATTCTGAAAGAAATAAAGGGTCTGAAGGAAAAACTGAAAAGAATCAGGAAAAAGTTCGTAAAACATTCATTAAAATGCTTAAAAGGCTTAAGGATTCAAAGTATAAGCAATTTCAGACAGCTTCATTGAATAGCTGCAAAATGCCTCTTTTAGAGCTGTTTATTTCAATGTTTTTAGATGAACTGGCAATTCTTGTTCGTAAAGGGATAAGGTCAGATTATATCAATAAAGAGGAGAATGCTCCGTTCCTTAAAGGCAAACTTCTAATGAGTAAGCAGATTAAACACAATTATATTCATAAAGAGCGTTTTTTTATCTCCTTTGATGAATATTCTCCGAACAGGATTGAGAACAAGTTAATCAAGAGTACGCTTTTGTTTCTTAACAGCAAAACAAGTTCCAATGCTAATTCAAAGCGGATAAAAGAGAATCTTTTCATTTTCGATTTGATCGACACTTCAACTAATCCAAAAGCGGATTTTGATAAGGTTAAAGATAACAGAAATATTAAATATTACGAAAATGTAATGAGCTGGTGCAGGATGTTATTAAACAACGAAAGCATTACACCGTTCAAAGGTGATACAGTAGCTTTTGCACTTCTATTTGATATGAACAGAATATTCGAAGATTATGTAGCCTGGTGGCTGAAGAGAAAGCTGTCTGATAAGTATGACACTTTCCAAGCTCAGGACAAGGGTCATCATCTTATTGAAAGTCATCAAAAATACAAACTCAAGCCGGATATTGTTATTAATGGAAATATAATACTTGATACAAAATGGAAGCTTATCAAAAATGTTGAAAAAGATATCTCACAGGCAGATCTGTATCAGATGTACGCTTATGGGAAGAAGTATAAAAATGAGGACGAAAAACAGAATAAATTGTTTTTAATTTATCCGATGAATGAGGAATTGGATAAGGATAAAAAAAAGTTAGAAGAAACACATTATTATGATAATGGCAAAATTCTACCACTGGAAGTATTGTTTTTTGATTGTGGGGCAGATGAGAAAGATGGGATAAAGAATATAGGTGATGTTGTGAAGATAATAAAGTAAAATCCGTTTAATTAAAGAAATATAAACAATGAAGTTAATTTAGTTGAGGTAGGATATGACGATTTATACTGATGAAGAAGAATTGTTTACCGAGTGGAAAAAGCATAGAACAGGTTTTGTATCTGACGGAGTAGCTTGTGAGGAAGAGTATCTTAAAAGTGAGATTAAAATACTTTTTGTACTTAAAGAAGTCAATGATCCAAATGGTGGTAATTGGGATTTAAGAGAATTTGTTAGAAACGGAGGACGTAGACAAACTTGGAATAATATATCAAGATGGGTACAAGGAATTAGGAATGTAAATAATGACATGAAATGGTCAGACTTAGCAAATATTGATCCAAGAAGAAAGGAAATACTAAAATCAATAGCTGCAATAAATTTAAAAAAAACACCTGGTGGTCATACTACAAATAAATCAGAGATGGAAAAAATAGCTAAAGAGGATAAAGAATTTCTTAATACACAATTTCACCTATACAATCCTGATCTAATAATTTGTTGTGGTTCATCTGTTACTGGTAGTTTTTGTAATTTAATCAATTTTAAAGATAGTAGTAAGTGGAAGTGGACAAGCAGAGGTGTTCATTATTTAGAGTTTGATTCGGGTAAGATTCTGATTGATTATTCACATCCTGAAGCACGCGTGTCAGATAATCTTTTGTATTATGGTTTAATTGATGCGGTTAAAGAAGTTGTAATAAGTAAAACATAAACAGGCTAAATCCGTCCTTCCACTCCGCTGTAACCCTTACTTCATTTTACAAGCTCCTTTGGGAGCTTTTTTTTATTTTCTTTAACCCACGACACTATTTGTCCCCCCACGCTTCATATATTACTTCTGAAACATAATTTCCCTTGTGTTTTGTTTTTCCTACCCCGGGGCGGTTTTTATCTCCTTTCCTTTTCCGCCCCACCTTTATTTGGAAGGTATCGTAGGGACGAACCCATGTGTTCGTCAGGAAGGGATTCAATATATTAAATAAATTTAGAGGTAAGAGATGAATAAAAAGATAATCACGATAACAATAATCCTCATACTGATAGTATCAGCATATTTCTTCGGTAGATTCAGATCAGCAGATGTTGTACAAAAAATGAGGATCGAGAAATTCTTCCTTGAATCAGAGCTTCGAGATACAAAGGTAGAGCTGGATTCTCTAAGGTTAGTTGCAACAAGGGGATCTGATCCCCTTGTCCGGTGATACCGGTGCAACTACCTCTAACTTCTAATTTCTAAATTTAAACTGGAGGAAATAAATGAGTACAAAGAAGAAAGCCTTAAATGAATGGTTTGAGAATCTTATCAAGATATCGGCATGGTCCGATAGAACGATCAGCGAATTTATAGAAATAGCAGAATTCAGTGCAATAGAGTTGAATAAGGAGGATCTTGCATACACGATTTATGGATATGCGACCGGTTCTGCAAAAACAGGTCAAGAGCTTTGTGATGTTGCATTTTCTATTTTGGATACTTTAGAGGATAGAGACACTGCTTTATGTCTTTTTAGCGCTGGGGTTAATGCATTCAATGAGCTTGAAGACCTTGTAATTCTTGAAGAGAATATAAGAAAGCATTATCCTGAGGAAGAGCTTCTTTTAAATGTGCAAGAAAAGATCAAAGCAGCAGAGAAAGAAAAACTGCCCAAATTCAAGAAAGCATTAAAAGGATACGATATTGAAGAAGTGGATGAGTATTTGAAAAAGTCATTACGCAGGGGCGTATAAACATACGCCCTATTTCTGCGTACTGACTTTTTTAGGTATGAGGTATGAGGTGGCTCAAAATATGAATATCCTATATCGAACACGTCCCGATTAATCGGGACAATTACCAAGTGAAAATCAAAAGATTTTAAACTCTCAACTTTCAACTTTCAACTGACAACTAAAAAAAAATCAGAATTCTTTTGGCAAAAGGTCACTATATGACACTTTACTATTCGTATCTTGCGTATAAATATAAAATTACGCAGGAAATTATTATGCAAAAAAATGAAATAGAGAAATTAGACGAACTAGAGATAAAGGATAAAATCTATTCGATTCGTGGTTATCAGGTAATGCTTGACAGAGATCTAGCGGTACTGTATGGAGTTGAAACAAGGATACTTAATCAGGCAGTAAAAAGAAATATTGACAGATTCCCGAATGAATTTTGTTTCAAGATGACTCCCGAAGAAATCGAAAACTTGAAATCACAATTTGTGATTTCAAGTTGGGGAGGAAGAAGAATAAGACCAACAGTTTTTACAGAACATGGAGTAGTCATGCTTTCATCCGTACTTAGAAGTGATAAAGCTATAATTATAAATATTCAGGTAGTAAAAGCTTTTATCGAAATTCGTAAATTTATTAATTCCAATGTTCAAATATTTCAAAGGCTTGATAGGGTAGAAGTAAAAATGATAGAGGTTGATACAAAATTCGATAAAGTGTTTTCTGCACTTGAGAATCGAGAAGATATTCCAAAACAAGGCATATTCTTTGAAGGGCAAATATTTGATGCGTACAACTTTATATCAAACCTATTTAAAAGAGCTAAAAAATCTGTAACTATTATAGATAATTATATAGACAATTCCGTCTTATTACATCTTTCAGAAGTTGAAAAAAATGTAAAAGTGAAGATATTAACAAGATCAATATCAGAAAAACTAAAACAAGATATCAAAAAATTTGAAGATCAGTACTTTCTCTTAACTATGAAAGTTGTTAAAAATTACCATGATAGGTTTATTATTATTGATGAAAAAGAAGTTTATCATATAGGCGCATCTTTGAAAGATTTAGGTAAAAAATTATTCGGTTTCTCCAAAATGGATAAAACGGCACTAAACATATTATCTTTAATCGAGGAGGTTTGAAATGCTGACTTATTATGGTAATAAAACTATTTTAAAGCTACAAAAGACTGCATTCCTTTGCTCGCAAACAGTACCTGCTAATATTGTATTAAAATCTTATGAATGGGCTGTCAAGCAGCGAGAAGAAGGAAATTGTATCGTATGTGGTAATCATTAGCTATAAATGATGGACGGCTGCTTTTGATTTCACCGTTTAAATCAAAAAGGGTCAGAGTATCACCCTTTACTGCAGAAATAAGAAATAAGTTGATTGTTAAACTAAGTGATGAAGTTTATATTCCTTACAAACGAAAAGGTGGAATGTTAGAGAGAATTACGAAAAGTAATTGAGAATTTCCTATGTGTGAAGATAAAGAATATACCTGCTCTCAATGTGGTTGTGAGTTAAATATTGGCAATATCGACCCTGAATTGATCGATGTTAACGATTTGCTTTGTGAAGATTGTAAGTTTGAATACGAAAAAGAAACCCCCAAGAACGACAGACAACATTGGCAAAACATCAATGGGTTACTTGTACATTTAACTCGCTCTGACCCACTGGTTCTTACTATGACCGTTGTGATTTGCTCATAACACAAAAGGAAGCTTACATTAAGTAAAACATGTCGAATGTTAGTTTAAAGAAAACCATTATTCGGTAAACAAAAACAAAAAAGGAGATTATCATGTCAAACGACAAGTATACATCAATAGTCAAACTTGACTTCCAGTACGCACATAGGTTTATGAATTGGCCGAGAGAAGCAAAACATCTTCATGGGCACTCAGGTCTTGTAACGATTGAGCTTGAAGACACTGTAGACCCGGTGACTGGATTTGCTCACGCTTGTAAAGATGGATTCAAAAAAGCATGGGAAGTTTGTGACCATTTCCATCACGCAACAATATTTCAAGAAGGCGACCCGCTTCTCGAGGCGGTACTTGCTGTATACAAAAAGGAAGGCATTAATAATGACCCAGAGCATTGTGTTCCTCTTAAAAAGATAGACCACCCACTTGCTTGGTCATACCCAGAATACAGAATTGTTGTGAGCAAAAAAGTTACTACTTGTGAGAATTGGTGCGAACTTTTATACGAGCTTCTTAAAGACAAGATGCCTATTAAGAAAATTACTTTTCGATCATCTTCTATGAACTGCGCATCGAAAACGTTTAAGTAAGGCTATTTACGATGAGAAATAATTCCTAGCAAGAGGGTGCACCTACATACGTACCCTTTTCGTTAGAAAATAATACTTTCGCCAATCCAACGCTTCAGATAAAAATGTGGCATAATTCTAAACACGCACCAAACGACCTACAACATTAGCAAAATGACTTGAAAACCCTACTTGTCTTAGCTTAACGCTTTATGCTATGACCGTTGCGTAACAGATGTTACAAACGAGAAAGTTAAAAAAATTATAAAATATTTGAAGGAGTCAGAAAATGAAAATCTTGATAGTTGTCAATGATGCACCATACGGTACTGAAAAAGCATACAATGCATTAAGAACTGCGATGTCAATTCAGAAAGATCACAGTGAAAAAGTTGACCTCAGAATTTTTCTTCTAGCCGATGCTGTTTCATGCGCATTAACAGACCAAAAGACGCCCAGTGGGTTTTATAACATCGGCAGAATGATTCAATCGGTAATCAAAAGAGGTGGAGAGGTGAAAGGTTGAGGTAGTTGTCTTGAAGCCCGTGGGCTTTCAGCAGGCAGCCTTCTCGAAGGTGTAAAAATAAGCAATATGAAAGAATGTTCTCAACTGATCGTTGATTGCGATAAGATATTAACTTTCTAGCCATCCGATATTCATGAAAACTGGGTACAGTCCCACAACATTGGCAAAATATCAATGGGATACTTGGACATTTAACTCGCACTGACCCACTGGTTCTTACTATGACCGTTATCAAAGTATATTAAAAAAGAGTTACAAACTAGTAACTCTTTTTCATTACAAATATTTAACAACACCCTATCCTAATGAACCTGTAACCTTTTCTACTTCTTCAAGTATTTCAGCTGTTTTAATGAGTTCTTTCATGTTAGTATGATCATTATATAAAGGTCTGTCAATTTCTAGGAAATCAACATATTTTCTGATAACATCTTTAGCCTTCTGAGTTCCTACATCGGAACCATTATTCACCACATTCAAAACCACGTTGCTCCATTCGGGGCATTATTTAACACACCTCTAACTTCTGACTTCTAATTTCTAACTTTATACCAAAAGGTCACTATTTGACACTTTGCTGTTTGTATATTGCGTATAAATATAAAATTACGCAGGAGAAGATATGAAAAAAAATGAACTAGAAGAATTCAAAGAATTAAATTTAAAAGAAAGTATATTTACGATTCGGGGATTCCAGGTAATGGTCGATAGAGATCTAAGTAAGTTGTACAAAGTGGAAACGAAAGCATTAAATCAAGCTGTAAAAAGGAACTTGATACGATTCCCAGAACATTACTATTTTCAGTTAACTACCGTCGAAAAAAATGAACTGGTCACAAATTGTGACCGGTTAAGTAATTTAAAACATTCAAATAATCCTCCTTATGTCTTTACAGAGCATGGCGTAGCTATGCTTTCGTCTGTTTTAAGAAGTAATACTGCTGCAGAAATTAGTATAAAAATAGTTAATACATTCGTTCAAATACGGAAGTTTATAAATTCTAATGCTCAAATATTTCAACGACTAGACAGAGTTGAATTAAAGCAGATAGAAACTGATAGCAGAATTGATAAGGTATTTTCTGCTTTAGAAAATAAAGACAATATCCCAAAGCAGGGCATATTCTTTGACGGTCAGATCTTTGATGCGTACAATTTTGTGTCGAATCTTTTTAAGAGTGCCAAAAAATCAGTAACTATTATAGATAATTATATAGACAATTCAGTCTTAATACATCTTACTGAAGTTGAAAAAAATATCAAAGTAAAAATTTTAACAAGATCTATATCACCAAAATTACAGCAGCATATCAAAAAATTTGAAGATCAGTATTTTCCATTAACTTTGAAAATTGTTAAAAATTACCATGATAGGTTTATTATTATTGATGAAAAAGAAGTATATCATATAGGAGCATCTTTAAAAGACCTGGGTAAAAAGATATTCGCATTTTCAAAGATGGAAAAGACCGCATTAAATAACAACTTCTAACTTCTGACATCTAATTTCTGACTTTATTTTTTCCACGCCATTATATGTCCCTCTACAATCATTATCTTACCTGTGTTGTTGGGAATTGCGTTTTTAGGGCGTATGGCGATACGCCCCTACTTCTGACTTCTGACTTCTGACTTCTAACTTCTAACTTTAAAACCGGAGGTTTTACATGAATACAAAAATATCCCATTTGAACTTACTCAAGATTGCAGAGAACGAAAAACATCTTATTAAACCAAAAGTAAACAAGGAACTTCTAAAACTAATGAATGCATACAGCCTTACACTTGAAGAGGCTACTTTATTTACATTCTTATTATCTAAATTCATTACAAAAAGCCGTACATCCATGAGTGATTTTGAAAGTGATACAATAAAATCAGGAAGTAAGGAATATATCCGTCTTTTAAAAACTTTAAAATCTCTTGTAAAAAAAGACCTGATCGTACTTGATAAAAGGTATGGAAGAAGTGAATTACTTGATCCCAGTATATCAATAGATGAAGGAGTATTTTCAAGTATTGTACTTGGAGAGGAATTATTTGAGGAAGTTGATTTTAGTAATGCATTCTGTATAATTGAAGCAGTAGATGGTCTTATTGAAAAGAGAGATGAAGAAAAAGTAAGTGAAAGTAGAATGTTTTCTGAGTATAAGTATCTAAAAAGTAAAATTGATAAAGAAATACCACTTTATAACATAATTACCAGATACACTGATATTGAACAACTGATGATATTTAAAGCCTGTATTGAAAAGATCAAAGGTTTCGGAGCTGAAGAATGTAACCGTTTTTTTTTCAATATTTATGATTCTATATCTGATGTTGCCAGTAATATGAAAAACATATATGGAAATAAATTTAAAAGTATCAGAGATAAAGTTATTATCTTAATTGAAAATTCGCCGTATAGGAACAGACCTGATTTTGATATTAGTGATAAATATTTTGAGAAGATACTTGAAGGTAAGCTGAAGCATAAAAGAAAAGAATTTGATCCTAAATATACCGAATTGATAAAACATAATAAGATCAAAAACGAGCTTTTCTTTGATAATGATATCCAGGAACATGTTGATACAATTTGCAGTGCATCTTCAGTTACCCAGTTCAAGAAGATAAGAAAAGAACTGGAAAAAGCAGGACTTCCAAATGGTCTCGTAGCTCTTCTTCATGGTTATCCGGGAACAGGGAAGACAGCCACAGTATTCGAGATCGCGAAAAAGACCAAACGTGATATTCTGCAGGTGGATATTTCAAATATAAAAGATATGTATGTTGGAGAGAGTGAAAAAAGGTTAAAACAGGTATTCACTGAGTATAAAAAAGGGAAAGAAGTTCTGAAGAACGAACCGATACTTCTTTTCAACGAAGCAGATGCCTTAATAGGCAAAAGGATAGAAATAAAGGGCAGTGTTGATCAGATGTATAATAATATGCAGAATATACTACTGGAGGAGTTGGAGAAATTCGATGGTATTTTCTTTGCAACGACAAATCTGGTTGATAATATGGATTCAGCTTTTAACAGAAGATTTCTATATAAAGTTGAATATAAAAAACCTTCAAAGGATATCAGAAAACAGATCTGGTATTCTAAGATCAAAGATATCTCTGAACATACTATTGATGAGATCTCCGATTATGAACTCACTGGAGGTCAGATAGACAATGTTGTAAGAAAGTATATGATAGATAAAATTCTAAAGCCGGGGATAGATCAAAGTCATCTAGTTAAGCTGTGTAATGATGAGATCAGTTTCAAGCAGGAAAAGGGATTAAATATCGGGTTTAGGGCGTAGGGGCGTAATTTATTACGCCCAAATAAAAAAAAATGTAGGGGCAGGTTCCCATACCTGCCCTATTCTTAAGAATTACACGATATTGGGTTCTTGAATTTTGGGTGCATTAGGGCGGGTATAGGAACCCGCCCCTACAAATTTCATTTGAATGTACCACTGATTTTTATCGTTGATAAAAAGTCGCACAAACAGTAAATTGTAAAATATTTTATTTTACATTGGGAAGTATTATGGTAGAAAAGAAAACGATACAGAGATTTATACTAGCTTTAAGCAAGCTGAACACCATGGGTGAGCTTCATATGAACAAATTCTGTGATGAGGCAAATATAAGCTCAAGGACATTTAAAAGGCTGATACAGGACCTAAGAGAGATCATGGATCTACCAATAGTTTATGATATTAAAAAGAATGTTTACACAATAGACAGATCTGCAGTTTTAAGTAGGGCAGATGAAGATATACTTGAAACCTTTGATAAATTAAATACCAACAACGAAATGCTTTTCTTCTATAGCTTTGTAAAAAGCCTGATAGAGTGTGAGTACTTTTTCCCACCAATGAACCCAAAAGAAAAAGGTAAGAAAGTAAGTGATTACAAAGATATTCTGAGAGTACTCGAAAAATTTGTACCTGAGCAGGATAGAAATATCTCCGACCATATTGAATATCATATTTCAAATCACTATAAGCTGAATATGAAAATTAAATTTAAGAACATGATCGAAAATATAATTACCAGCCTAAAAACAAAAAAACTTTTGACTTATAAATATAAAGGACTAAGAACTATTGCTGAGCCTTTGAAGATAGTTCATTATCACGGAAAATGGTATTTGATGGTATATCTTGTCAATAAGAATAAAGCAGGGGATACTGGTGTTATAAGAACCTATAATCTTTCACATATAGAGAATATGACAATAACTAAAGATGGTTTCAGAAAACATAAAGAAAAAGATACTGAGATAAAAAATTCATTTGGTATTTTTATGGATGATGATATCAAGACAGCTGTGATCAGATTTTATTCAGACAGTGTGATCAGAGCTGTAGAGGAAACAGTCTGGTCCGAAAATCAGAAATCAAAAAAAGGTGAAGATCAAAAGAAAGGAAAGTATTTCGAGTATACAATAGAATATCCTGCCTCTGGTAGTGTGGAAGTTATTTCAAGAGTGCTGGGATTTGGTCAGTTTGCTGAGATTATTTCTCCTGATGAGCTTCGGGATAACTGGGTTGAGAAGATAAAAGCTATGAGCGAACTCATAACTCATAACTTCTAACTTCTAACTTCTAACTTCTAACTTAAATCCTCTCTTTAATCAACCCTTCCAATATCCGTATTCTATCCCTGTACTCAGCAGCCCGTTCAAATTCAAGATTATCAGCAGCTTCGATCATTAATACATCAAGTTCAATGATCTCATTCCTTGCTTCACTGATCTCTTTGTATTCAGCTTTTTTCTCTTTTACCTGAGCAGCTGTTTCATGCTCTCCCATCTGAGTCTGTTTTAAGATGTCTTCAGAGGATTTATAAATAGTCTTTGGTGTGATATTATTTTTTATATTATACTCTTCCTGAACTTTCCTTCTTCTGTCAGTTTCTGCAATACAAGCTTCCATTGATTGAGTTATTTTATCACCGTAGAATATTACCCTTCCATTAACATTTCTTGCAGCTCTTCCAGATGTTTGTAATAATGATCTTCTGTCCCTGAGAAAACCTTCTCTATCCGCATCAAGAATACCTATTAAAGATACTTCCGGAAGATCAAGTCCTTCTCTCAGCAGATTTATACCTACAAGAACATCAAATTTACCTAATCTTAGATCTCTTAAAAGTTTTACTCTTTCCAGAGAGATAATTTCACTATGAAGATACCTTGCTTTTATTCCATTTTCTTTCAGGAATGTTGTAAGATCTTCAGACATTCTTTTAGTTAGTGTTGTAACGAGAACTTTCTCTTTTTTCTCAGTGGTTTTTTTGATCTCCTCCATCAGATCATCGATCTGACCTTTCGAAGGTCGTACTTCAATTGTAGGATCAAGAATTCCGGTTGGTCTAATTATTTGCTCAATGATCAAACCATTTGATTTCTTTAGTTCATATTCTGAAGGGGTTGCTGAAAGGTATAAAGTTTTCTTTGTGACTTCTTCGAACTCCTCGAATTTTAAAGGTCTATTATCCAATGCTGAAGGTAATCTGAAACCATAGTCAACTAATGTGGTTTTTCTGGACCTATCACCTTTGTACATTGCTCGAACTTGAGGAATAGTTGCGTGTGATTCATCAATTATCATTAAAAAATCATCTGGAAAGAAATCTATCAGACAATAAGGTCTTTGACCCGGTTGTCTACCTGAAATATGTCTGGAATAATTCTCAATTCCCGGGCAGAATCCCATTTCTTTAAGAAATTCAATATCCATTTTAGTTCTATTCTCTATTCTCTGAGCTTCAACAAGCATATTTCGAGTTTGAAAGTATGGTACTCGAGTTTCAAGTTCTTCTTCAATTAAGTGAATTGCTTTTTGTAATTTTGGTTGAGTCACAACAAAATGCTTAGCAGGATAAATATTTATTTCTGTCAGAACTTCAATAACTTTACCTGTTAAAAAGTTTATGATCTCAATTCTTTCAACTTCATCACCAAAAGTATGGAGTCTAATACCAGTATCATCATAAGCAGGATGAATATCAATTATATCACCCTTTATTCTGAATTTACCATTGGAAAGGTCATAGTTATTTCTCTCATATTGCATTTCGATCAGTGCTTGAAAAAAATTATTTCTATCCAGCAGATCGCCTGTATGAATAGCAGTTGAAAGCTCTTTATAATCATCAGGAGATCCAAGTCCATAAATGCAACTGACAGATGCCACTATTATCACATCATTACGGGATATAAGAGAAGATGTTGCTCTAAGTCTAAGTTTCTCGATTTCATCATTCGAAGAAGTCGTTTTTTCAATGTATATATCCCTTGTTGGCATATATGCTTCAGGTTGGTAATAATCGTAGTAACTAATAAAATATTCTACTGCATTTTCAGGAAAAAATTCTTTGATCTCTCCGTATAGCTGAGCAGCCAATGTTTTATTATGTGAAAGTATCAAAGTGGGTTTATTTAATTTTTCTATCACATTTGCCATTGTAAAGGTCTTACCACTTCCGGTAACTCCTAGAAGAGTTTGTTTCTCAACTCCAGCCTTGAAATTGTTATAGATCTGTTCAATTGCTTCAGGCTGGTCTCCTGTAGGGGAAAACGGGGATATTAGTTTGAATTTATTTTTCATAAAATGAATTTAAAGATTGAAAGTTACAATTACAAGAATAAAATCGTTTTTGTAGGGGAGGTCTTATGCCTACCCGTAGAGACGTAGCACTGCTACGTCTTCACAAAACCGTTTTTTCAGAACAAATAATATTTTATCACGTATAAAAGAGAATTATAACAAACATAGGAATGTGTTTATCAATATTCAGGTATATATACCGATTATGTTCAAATTTAATAGCTTGACATTTATTAAACCAAAAGTTAAATTCTGCACGTATATAAATTAAATATATAATAATAAGGACTTAACTTAACTTAACAACGAATATATAATCACAAGGAAATAAATGCTTATCAATAAATATATTACATTACTATTATTAGCCGTATCGCTATTATTAAATTCACAGCAGGGTGCTGGATCAGCACAAGAGGCAATGGAGATCGTTGATCTTGTAGTTGAAGGAACGAATGTTACCACAGATGTAATAAAGTTGTCTTCAGGACTTGGAAAAGGTGAAAAGGTTTACGGGGAAGATATTCAAAATGCTATTAGGAAATTATGGGGGCTGAATCTTTTTTCAGATGTTATAATTGAAGCTAAAACTTTAGATAATGGTAAGATATTCTTGAAAATTATCCTTGAAGAGATACCAAGATTGAATAGTGTTAAGATTAATGGAATTGAAGAATTTAAAGAAGAAGAGATCGAGCCACTTATAAAATTGAGAAGAGGACAGGTTCTAAAGAAAAGCAACCTAACTGATCTTGAAAATATTATCAAAGATTTTTATAAATCCGAGAATTACCTTCTTGCAAATGTCGAATTCAAAACAGAGCATATCAATGAAAAAGAAGTTGACCTTACAATCTCAATTTATGAAGGCAAGGAAATATTCATTGAAGAGATCACTTTTCATGGGAATACCGTATTTGATAAAGGTGATCTTATGGACAATTTTGAAGAAACCCATGAAGATGCCTGGTGGAGAGATGGAGAATACAAAAGAGATTTATTTGAGGGAGATCTGGAGAGACTTGTTTATTTCTATCAAAATAACGGATATAAAGATGTGGAGGTTGTAAGCGATTCGGTTTATTACAATGATAAAAAGGATGAAATATATATTGATGTTAATATCTCCGAAGGAAAAAAATATTTTTTCGGAAAGACAAAATTTGAGGGAAATTCATTATTCTCTAATGAAGAATTAGCTAGAGGTTTAGACTTTGAACAAGGTGATGTATTTAGTCAGGAATTATTTGACATGTCATTATATAACAATTTATCAACGATGTACATGGATAAGGGTTACTTAAGAGCCCAAATCGTTCCAGAAGAACAATTGACAGGA
>JAQICF010000276.1 GCA_027858795.1 Candidatus Delongbacteria bacterium
ATGTCTTCCGATCTTAAAAAAGATTTTCCGGGTATAGCAGGTTTTTCAAGAACTAATCTGTACTATATGAAGAAATGTTTTCTGTATTTTAAAGAGTTTGCAGTGCCTGATAACTTTGTCCCCCAACTTGAAGGACAAACAGATCCTATAATTGTCCCCCAGCTTGTGCGACAATTACCATGGGGGCATATTAAAGTTATAATCAGCAAGATAAAAGATAATTCTGTGGCTCTTTTTTATATTAGTGAAATAATCAATAATAACTGGAGCAGAGACACACTCGAGCTGCAGATAAAGTCCGATCTATATAATCGTAAGGGCAGATCAATTAATAATTTCAGAAATACTCTTCCTGAGCCACTTTCCGATCTGGCTCAACAGACTATTAAAGATCCTTATGGGTATTAGTGAGTTTCAATTGACAGGAATCCTTCCTGAGAATCTAAAGAGCAGTTTGCCGAGTATTGAGGAGATTGAGAGAGAGATTAATATGGTTAGGGAAGAAATGGTTAAGTATGGGAGTAGGTAAATGAAAGAAAATATACCCGACACACTGGTTCACTATTATACGAATGAAGAACACCTTTTTAGATCAGTCACTTCTTATGATGAGGATAAGCTTGATGAAGATTTTAAGGAATTGCCGTTAAACAGTAAAGCATTTCACATAAAAGAATTCCCCGCGATCTATGAAGAATCCCTGAAATATGAAAAACACGGGTTCGAGTTCCAGATCTGGGATAGGGCTATTGTTGATGAGATTATTAGAAAGAATAAAGAGATGAAGGGGTAGTGAAGTATTATGGAAACTAATAAAAAAGAGTTGATTTTAGATCTAATTGAAAAGTACAAGATCATCCTTAGTAATGAAGGGCTTGAGGGTGAAGTTTATAAATGGGAGCTAGTAGATCAATTCCAGGGTAAACCAGATCTTTTAGCAAATGTTTTTGTTACTGAAATAAAAAACCTTAATGTCAGTAATTTAGCATATACATTATCAAAACGGTGTTTAGATCAAATGGCCGAACATTATTCTTCAGAGTTAAAACAACTCTTTATATACCTGTTTAATGAAGATATTGATTTGTTTGAAAGGATAGAGAAATTTACGAAAGAAACACAGGCAATATATGATCGTTATAAACCAGGCAAGAGTGCATTTCAAACAGAAAGAGAGATCGCAACTTATTTAACTTATAAATATCCAGATAAATATGTGTTTTATAAAAGTGAAATTTACGAAAAATATTGCACATACTTGGGACTAAGCAAGCAGAAGAAAAATCACAAATATATACACTATTTAGAATTAATAAATGAATTATCAGAATATGTTAAATCGGATAAAGAGTTAGTATCTAGTGTGCAAAAGCTACTACCAGCAAATGCTTATGAAGACGAAAATTGCTTGTTGCTTTCACAGGATATTATATTCAGATCATTTCATGGTGATACAGCCAACTACTGGGTTTTTCAGGCGAATCCCAAAGTTTATAAAGTTGTTGAAGCGTTAAATGACAATGCTGTTTCAACATGGTCTGTAAAAGCCCATAAGGATAAAATTCAAAAAGGTGATAAAGGTATCATCTGGATCACTGGATCTAATCCGGGTTGTTATGGTGTTTTTGAGGTTACTTCAAATGTATATGATGATTATGATGATCAAGATCAAGAAAAGTATTACATTGAAGATGGGGTTAATGTAAAAGCAACACGTGTTAGATTTAAGATCACTCATAATTTATCGAGGAATCCTATTATAAAAGAGCAAATTTCTGAATATCCTGAGTTAAATGATTTAAAAATTGGCAATCAGGGTACTAATTTTTCTGCAACTAAGATTGAATTTGATACAATAAAAAAAATTGCAGAAAAAAATATGAATATTAAATATTGGTTATATTCCCCAGGAGAAAATGCAAAGCATTGGGATGAATTTTATAGTTCAGGCATAATTGGCTTAGGATCTGAACCAGTCGGTGATGTTACGCAATTTAAGACTAAGAAAGAATTAACTATAAGATTAAAGGAACTAGAAAATACTACCAGTTCCAAAAAGAATGATTCAACTGCCAATTGGGATTTCTACAAAAACATGAAGATCGGTGACGTTGTTATTGTAAAACAAGGTAGGAGTAAATTGTTAGGATATGGTATCTTAACATCTGATTATTATTTTGATGAATCTAGAGATTATTACAAAAAATGCCGAAAAATTGAATGGAAGAAAAGAGGGATGTGGGATGCAGGGCATTCACTTGCATTAAAAGCTTTAACCGATATAACAAAATATGCAACTGAACATGAAGGATATAACACGTATTACGAAAGATTATTAGGCACAATGGGAGATGTAATGAATATTTTAGAAGAATTTAGGGATGAACATAATAAAGTAGTTATATATTCAGAGATTAATTACCCACTTAATAAGATCCTTTACGGCCCACCGGGAACTGGGAAAACATATCATACGATTAATAGAGCTTTAGAGATATTAGGGGAGAATATAGAAGGTGAAGTTCGAACAAAGATTAAAGAGAAATACGATGAATATGTGAAAACCGGTCAAATAGTATTCACTACATTCCACCAGAGCTATGGTTATGAAGAATTTGTAGAAGGGATAAAAGCAATCCCAGCTGGAGAAAAGGATAATGATTCAGAAGAGATGATTTACAAATCTTTACCTGGTACTTTTAGGAAATTATGTAAAATTGCAGAAAATAATTATAAAAAATCTATAAAAGTAGATGTTGAAATTGATTTCGAAACAGTATTTGGTATTTTTATTAAAGATGAAATAGATTTAGAAAACGATCAAAAACTTAAGGTTAATACTAAAAGAGGATTTTTTAAAATTAAAGAAATAACAGATAAAGGTTCAATTCATTTTGATAAAAAAACAGGTACAAGTAAACACACTCTATCAAAGAATACTCTAAAGAGAATGTATTACGAAGGTGTAAATAATGTTATTATAGGTGGGCTACAAACATATTATGAAGCAATAATAAGGGAATTATTTATTATTGTTGAAAAATTAAAGCAAGATCAGAAAGAAATTGAAGAAATGAAAAACTATGTCCTCATAATTGACGAAATCAATCGTGGAAATATTTCCAAGATATTCGGTGAGCTTATTACACTTATAGAAGAATCGAAAAGGCTTGGTAATACAGAACAGCTTAAGGTTAAGTTGCCTTATTCAGGAGAAGAATTTGGAGTACCGAAGAATCTTTATGTTATAGGTACAATGAATACAGCTGACAGGTCGATTGCATTGATGGATACTGCTTTAAGAAGAAGATTTCAGTTTGAAGAAATGATGCCGAAATCAGAGAAAGTACCAGAGGTTATAAATACTCAGGATGGTGAAATAGAACTAAGAAAATTATTTAAAACTATTAATGAAAGGATCGAATATCTTTACGATCGTGATCATACGATTGGGCATAGTTATTTTATGGATGTTAAAACAAAAGATGATCTGGATATGGTGTTTAAGACAAATGTAATTCCATTACTTCAGGAGTATTTTTACGATGATTGGGAGAAAATTCAGATAGTCCTTGGGGATCATTATCAACAATTTGCAAAATATAAAGAATTGTTTAGCGATAAAGAGGAATCCTTTTACAAAGCAGAAGAAGATAAAGATTTTGAAGATGGTGAAAAAAATGAAGATAGATTCATTCAAAGCAAGCAATCTTTAGAAATGAAAGTTATCGGCTTTGATCATGATGATATTGAAAATGATAAGAAGGAATATAAATTAAACAAAGATTTTACAAACTATCTCATCCAAATTTACCCGAACATACTTACAGAACTCCCCATCCTAATTCAATGAGATTGAGAAAACAAGAAAAAATGTTTTTGGCTGTAATGGAAGGAATATTACCGAAAGTTTAAAATCGCTAATTTATCTTCACTCAAATGGGATAGATCCGTCCCTCTGCTCCGCTGTAACCCTTTCTACATTTTTTAAGCTCCTTCGGGAGTTTTTTTTTCTTGAAACAGTACACTATCGAATCAGTAAACATACCTCTAACTTCTGATTTCTAACCTCTAACTTCTAACTTTTTTTGCAAAAGGTCACTATATGACACTATGCTATGTTTATATTGATGAAGATAGTGGTCAGTAGGCAGTGGTCGGTGATATAATAAAATCAAACTTGGAGAATTTTATGGATAATAAACTAATCAAAGAAAATAATCTTTACAAAGATATTTCTAACCTGATCTATAATGCTAAAAACAATGTGTTGATCTCAATTAATACAGAGCAAGTTTTATTATACTGGAATATTGGAAAAAGAATTAAAATTGAGGTATTGAAAGAAAAAAGAGCTGAGTATGGCAAGCAAATAGTCGATGATCTTTCAAAGGAATTGTTGTATTCTCATGGCAAAGGTTATAGCCGCAGAAATCTGTTTAATATGATAAAATTCTATGAAGTATTTCCAGATTATATAATTGTGCAAACACTGTCTGCACAATTGAGTTTTTCGAAATTCATAGAGTTTCTTACTATAGAAGATAACTTGAAAAGAGAATTTTATATTACAATGTGCCTTAACGAAAATTGGTCAGTACGAGATTTAAAGGGTAGAATAAATTCGTTGCTTTATGAAAGAACAGCTTTATCAAAGAAACTAGAAGTCACAATAGCTCACGACATAAAAAAACTTAGAACCACACAGAAAATGAGTCTTGACCTATTTCTGAAAGATCCCTTAGTTTTAGATTTCTTAGGTTTAGAAGACAAATATTTAACAGCACTTCCTCCTAAGAAACTTTTTGAAAAAAAATTAAATGATGCTATCCTTAAAGCAAGATTTATAGCCGAAAATAAGGTACTGTCAAGAAAATTGTGTCTGAGATCATTCTAACATCATATCAAGTTTCTCTCTACTGGATGAAAAAGCTGTTACAGGATACGAATAAGTTTTCTCTTCAAAACCCATTAAAT
>JAQICF010000077.1 GCA_027858795.1 Candidatus Delongbacteria bacterium
TCTATTATAGATTTAAACGCTTCTTTAGCCTTTACAAGATCAGTAATAGTTCCTTTTCTTGAAGCTTTATGTGTTTGACAAAAAGTATCTACGATTGTTACTTTATTATCATTATCCACGATTGTCAAAGCCGCTTTAATATATCTGCTACCAAAATCTATACCTAGAATATACATTCTCTTGATCTCTCCACTTTCTACATTTTATTTTCAGTTGTTTGAAGTTCTTTTAGTATCACTTGTTTATCAAACCTAAAATCTATATAATCAACATTACTAAAAGATATATTATCATACTCTTCTCTGATAAAATTCTCTAATAATATTATCTTTTTATCAAAATTATTTCTACCTATAATTACATTAGCACTCGCTTTCACTAAGTTAATTTCAACACCTTTTCCAGTATATTTTATTTCTGATATCTGATGGAAAACAAATTGACTTATCTTCAAAGTTTTATTCAAATAATCAATTATACTCTCATTTATTTCTTTATCTGTTATAATAGGAAGATCATAACTTTTATCCGGTGATACTTTCCCAAGGATCTTGCCATTATCTCCGACAAATTTCAACACATTCTCATCATTAATATATGCTATAGGTTTATTCTCTATTACATTTATAACCATTGCTGCAGGATACACTATACGAACATCTGCATCTTTAATGAAAGCTGATCTTTTCAAGTTTTTTCTAATCGTAGCAATATCAATATTCATTACCCGAACATCCCTTATTACTTTGGATTGAGAAATTACTTCACCTTTTGTCAGCATAAATTCGTCATTTACGATTATCTTTGTTAAATTAAATTTATTAGTTCGTTTATAAAGATCATATAATTTATAAGAGCCGTAAGAAATTGATACTACTAAAGCTATAATAAGTAAGCCTTTCGTAAATATTATAATATTTTTTAATATGTTTTTCATCTTCATAATATTACCCCAAATAAATTACTTCTTCCATATAGTTTTAACCTAAATAAATTACTTCTTCCATATAGTTTTAACCCAAATAAATTACTTCTTCTTGTAGCATTACATTAAATTTTTCACTTACTGTATATTTAATTAATTCTATCAATTCTTTTAGATCTCTAGCAGTAGCATTTCCTTTATTCACTATAAATCCAGAATGCTTTTCAGAAACTTCTACCCCACCAATGCTTTTTCCTTTTAATCCTGCATCTTCTATCAGTTTTCCTGCATAATTACCGATAGGGCGTTTAAATACGGATCCACATGATGGAAAATCTAATGGTTGTGACTCTCTTCTTTTTGATAAGAAATCTTCAGTTTTTTCTTTGATCTGAGTTTGATCTCCTTTTACTAATCTCAACTTTGCCTCGATTATAATATTACCTTTCAAATTTGAAGTTCTATAACCAAACTTTAATTGATCTATTGATAATTCTTCGATCTTATTCTCTGTGTTTAAAAAACTTACACTCTCAACTAAATTTGAAATATTATTACCATAACATCCTGCATTCATCAATAAAGCTCCACCTAAAGTCCCAGGAATACCTGCTAATTCTTCCATACCTGAAAGTGAGTTCTTGATTGCAGTGAAAGCAATTGTAGTTAATAACGCTCCGGCACCAACAGTCATAAGACCATTTTCTATCTTCATCTCTGAAAAATATTTTGTAAGATCAATTATGCAGCCTTTAAATCCGTTATCTGAAACTATTAAGTTAGAGCCTTTACCTAAGATAAAATACGATACATTCTCTTCCTTTAATATTTCCAGTAATCCTATTAACTGTTCTTTATTCTTTGGATAAACATAGAATTTAGCAGGACCGCCTATCTTATAGCTTGTATGATTACTTAAAAGTTCATTTACTTTTAGATCTTCTGCTGCTATAATATTTTTTATCTTACTAATCATTAAATAAATTAATCTCTCTAATTTATATTTTTTTAACTATTGAACTCTTCAGTTTATATATTACTTTATTTATATCACCTGCACCCATACTTACTATCAAATCACCATTTTTCTTTTTCTTTGAGACTCTCTCATATATTTCTTCAAACGATTGATACACTTCCGACTTTCGCTTAGTTTCGTCATCCATAAGGTCATAGATCCTTTTACTTGTTATCGACGGATCAAACTTTTCTCTGGCAGGATAAATATGTGAAATAAATATCTTATCTGCTTTTTCAAAACATTTTGCAAACTCATTTAAATGTTCTTTAGTTCTTGAGAAAAGATGAGGTTGAAACATTACAACAATTCTTCCTTTATGGTTTTCTCTGATATTATCTAATGAATTTAATACTTCTGTTGGATGATGTGCATAATCATCCATAAGTATAATATTTTCATCTTTATATATTATCTCTTGTCTTCTTTTCAACCCTTTGAAATTGGTAGCCATTTCTTTAAGCTCTTCACCGGTAAAACCATATTCTGCAAGTAAAGCTAAACACGATAACATATTGTATACATTATGTTTCCCTGAATAAGTATATTCTATCTTTGCCAAATATATACCGTTCTGCATAAGATCAAATTCGGTTCCAAAATTTGAATAACTAATATTTATAGCTTTATATTTTGAATCATTGTTTAATCCGAAACTTATGAGTTTAGCTTGGGAATTTTCAATAGCTGAAATGATATTATCATCATCTGCATTGTGTATAAGAAATGAATCCTCATTCAATTTAGATATTAATTCTTTAAACCCATCGATTAATCCATTTATATCGCCATAAATATCTAAGTGATCATTATCAATATTTAATACGATTAGATCCTTAGGATACATCTTTAAAAAACTCTTATCGTATTCATCAGCTTCAACTATTAAATATTTATCATCACCTTCATAGTAATTAGAATTCAATCGAACAGATTCAGCCCCAATTATGGCTGTGATATTAAAATCAGGATCTTTATACAGCATATCTGCAAGCATTACAGATGTTGTGGATTTTCCATGAGAACCTGAGATCAGGATTGAATGTGATGCTTTCGTTAACTGACCTAGAAATTCTGCTCTTTTATATAATTCTAATTCTTTGACTTTAGCTAATGTATATTCATAATTATCTCTTTTTACAGCAGCTGAATATATTACAATATCAACATCTTCTAATTTACTTGTATGACCTTGAATAGGAAATATACCAACTTGGTTTAGTATATTAAATGAATCATTTAATAGATCTGATCCAACTACATCATAACCGAGTTTTTTACAATGTATCGCTAAAGGCATCATTCCTGCCCCGCCGATACCAATAAAATGTATTTTCTTATTTAATTTTTTGCTCATTTCCCAGCTTCATTTGATTAGATTTATATGATATATTAAGTAATACTCCCAAACTAAACATTGTCATTATCAGAGATGTTCCACCATAGCTTACCAAAGGTAATGGCAGACCTGTTGGTGGGACTAAACCAATTGTTATTGCCATATTAAAAATTGCATAAACAGCAATAGCTATTGTAATTCCGTTCGCTAATAAAAACCCATAGAAATCAGGTGCATTTTTTGCTATTGCAAACCCTCTTTGAATTAGTAATATATACAGTAGTATAACAATAGTAGTACCAAAATAACCAAATTCATCTCCAATTATAGAAAAGATAAAGTCGTTATGTGGCTCAGGTAGGTAAAATTCTTTTTGCCTTGATTCTCCAAGACCAACGCCACCAAATCCACCATTTCCGAAACCGATCAAGGATTGCTCGACCTGCCATCCCTTCCCCGCTATATCATCCTTTGGAGAAAAGAAAGTTGTAAATCTATCCAAGCGGTATGGTTGGATTATTGCTATTACAATAATAATAGGTAAAAGTAATGTCACGAATGTTGCTGTCAAATGTAATAATTTCATACCACTTATATAGAACATCAAATAACCTATAATAAAAATCATCATTGATGTTGAGAAATCCGGTTGATAATAAACAAGACCTACGAGCACTACTAATATTCCCAGATGTATCAAATAACCTTTCTTATAATTTGTAATTATATCTTTGTATTTGTTAAGAGAAAAAGCAAAGAAAAACACCACTATATGTTTAGCTAATTCACTTGGTTGAAAGCCAAATATCCATCGTTTTCCACCTTTAATAGATTCTCCCTGATTGGATATTAGAAGATATAATAATAGAAAGATAGTTATAGCAAGGCCGATATTGATCAGATATTTATTACTGTAATTTTTATAGTTGAAGTTCATTGCAAATATCAATGCTCCCATTCCTATTAATACATTAATAACCTGATGAGAAATGAAATAATTTTCATTGTCAAATTTATACTCTGCAATAAATGATCCCGCACTCATTACCATTATAGATCCAAATATCAATAAACTCATGATTGCCAAGAACAACCATTTGTCGTATAATTTTTTATCTTCTATTTTAGCTTTTATCATACTATTTCACCAATCTCTACAATTTTACTAACCACTTCTATTTAACCAACCTCTCTAGTTCCAATCCTCGAGATGCTTTTATTATTATTTTCTCTTTACTATTTGTAAGCAAATTGAATACTACCTGCAGCTCATCAATGTTATGAAAGAATTTGACTCTACTCTTATCTTCTATTGCATCATAACAATTCTTCATGTCTTCACCGATAAGTAACAATTTCTTATATTTGATATCATTGAATAATAATCCAATTTTTCTGTGTTCTATTTTGGAACTTTCTCCAAGTTCGAACATATCACCAAGTATATATATATAATTTTCATCTATCTCGGCCATATCATTTATAATACCTTTCATAGATGATGGATTTGCATTATAGCAATCCAGAATAACTTTAGAGTTCTTATAATTAATTTCTTCGTATCTTTTATCGTAGGGTTTGAAATTCTTTAATTTCTCTTTTATTACTGAATCTTCAACACCAATATATTTTGCTATAGTTGTTGCAGCAATAGCATTTTTTACATTTAGAACACCCGGAAGCGATAATTTTATATTGTAATTGTTATAATTAAATTCTCCGTTTCCATATTCATCAATTCCTACTTCAGAATAATTGTATAAACTATCCACACTTGATCCGTAAGTAACAACATTACCTTTATTCCAATCTCTTAGATATTCATCGTCACTATTAACAAATACGATACCATTATGATCATGAATGTATTCAAAAAGTTCTTCCTTTGCCTTCTTAACACCTTCTCTCGACCCAAAAAATTCAAGATGAGCATCACCTATGTTAGTAATAATTCCCATATCAGGTGCTACTATTGTAGATAAGTAACTTATTTCTCCATGATGATTAGCACCCATTTCAATTATTGCATATTCAGTATCTTCTTTGATATTTAATAAAGTTAATGGTACACCCTGATGATTATTATAATTCTTTAAAGTTCTGATCGTTTTATACTCGTCTTTAAGTATTTCATAAAGCATTTCTTTAGTGGTAGTTTTTCCATTTGATCCTGTGATCGCAATTATTTTTGCTTTAGATTTTGATCTCCAAAATGAAGCGATCTCTCTCATAGTAATCTCTACATCATTACTATAGATTACAGGGAAATTATTTGCATTATCATATCCTACTTCAACAATAGCAGCACTGATGTTTTCTTCCAGAGCATTCCCGATAAAATTATGTCCGTCTGTATTTCTTCCCTTTAGAGAAAAATACAAATATCCATCCTTTACTTCACGAGAATCTATAGCTCCTCCGGTAATCATCTTGTCCAGATCTATAAATTCGAATTTGGATATTGATGGTAACTCTAATATTTCACTTAATTTTATCATATTTTTCTATATTTTATTATATTCTTCAACTACTTTTTTATCTGAAAAAGGATAATTTACTCCGTTGATCTCCTGATATGTCTCATGACCTTTTCCAGTAATAATAATAATATCACCTTCTTCTGCTTGATCGATAGCCGCTATTATAGCTTTTTTCCTGTCCTGAATAATTTCGTAATTCTTAGTATTGATTCCCTTCAATATAGATGCGATTATTTCATTTTGATCTTCATATCTGGGATTGTCAGAGGTAATGATAACATGATCTGATATCTCCGTAGCTATTTTACCCATCTGTGGTCTTTTATCTTTATCTCTGTTACCTCCGCAACCAAAGACAGTTATTAATTTTTTCTCTACAAAATTTTTAATGCTTTTCAATGATCTTTCTAAGGCATCTGGAGTATGTGCATAATCAATAAATATCTTACATTTTTCATCTTTGATCATTTCCATTCTTCCAGGGATATTGATATTCTGTTTAAAAGTTGATAGGATATCATGGATCTTTATCCCGATCTTATTTGATGCCAAAACTGCTGCGGCGATATTATAAGCTTGATAATCACCAGTTAAATTGGTAACAATAGTAAATTCCTGCTCTAACATCTTGAAATTAATTTTCATTCCATCAGCCAAATGTTCTATATTCCTTATAAATAAGTCAGCATCATCTCTAATCATTGAATAGGTTATTACTTCTGCTATAGATTTGCTTTTCATTAATGAAAAATGATCATCATCTCTATTCAGAATTATGATACCATTGGGGTTTGTATGGTCTGAGAATAATAATGATTTCGCATTGGCATAATCTTCAATATTCTTATGAAAATCCAGATGATCCTGGCTTAAATTTGTATAAACTGAGATATCAAAATTAACATCCTCAACCCTTTTCAGAGCTAATGCATGAGATGAAACTTCCACTACTGCCATCTTACATCCAGACTCTACCATTTCCTTCAAATATCTTTGGAGGAATACTGCGTCAGGTGTTGTTCTTAGAGGAACGAATTTTCGTTTACCGAGATCATATTCTGTTGTTCCGATCATACAGCATTTCTTCTTTGAATGATTAATAATATGCCTGAATATATAAGCAAAAGAGGTTTTCCCATTTGTTCCTGTAGTACCTATCAATCGAATGTTGTTTGATGGAGTATTGTAAACCAGTGAAGCAATCTTTGATTGTATTAATCTAGTATCCTTAACTTTTATATATACTATATCATCTTGTTTATCATCAATTTGAGATTCATAGACTACTGCAACGGCACCATGTTCAATAGCACTTTTAGCAAACAAAACACCATCACTCTGAAATCCTTTCACTGCAATAAAGATCGAATTTTTAAAATTTTCTCTTGAATCAGATATTACATGCTTGATCTCAATATCTGAAAAATTATCAACTTGAAGTGTTTCAATATTTTCTAATAGTTCTTTTAATTTCATAATTTATTTTTTGCTGTTAATTTATTTTTTAGAATTAAAGGTTTACAATATAAGCTACATATCTTAGTCGAACTTTCATTTATACCATAGTTCAAAGATTGCTCATATACATTCCCCGCACCAAATATTCTTGTTTCAATACCGGCTTTATGCATTTTATTGACAGCTTCTCTCAACGACAAATTCAGAACTGAAGGTATTAAATTAATACTCTCCTCTACCAAGTCAGGCAATCTATCCGATATTATCAAAGTATCAGTTGGAGAAATTAGTGCGTAGGGTTTCTTTGATTGATATGTTACTAAGTTTCCGTTTCCAATATATTTAAAATTGATATTTTTCTCTTTTAATATATCTATCGCATGTTCTTTATCTTTATTTAATAGGTTTGGAATATCTTTATAGCTAACTAAGTTCTTATCATCAATGAATACTTTAGATTGATGTTCGTTATAGATCCTTTCGATTATGTTTTTAAACACTGGTCCTGCTACCATACCACCCCAATGATACGGTTTAGGTGAATCAATTAATACCAAACATACAAGTCTTGGATCATCATAAGGCACCATTCCAATAAAACTGGCATCATAATCTCTTTTTGAATATTTTCCATCAACTACTTTCTGAGAAGTACCTGTTTTACCTGCCACTCGTAATCCCGGTATATCTGCTTGAGTTGCTGTTCCACCCTCTGCTACCACTCCTCTTAATAATTTTCTTACTCTGGAAGATGTTTTTTCAGAAAATACCTGCCTGATCACTTGAGGATCATATTTTTTAACTACTGTATTATTTTTATCAATAATTCCTTTTACTAACATAGGTTTTAATAACTTCCCTCCATTTGCCAAAGCGCAATATGACGATGCCATTTGCAATGGTGTAACACTGACACCTTGCCCAAAACTCATTGTTGGCTTTGAGGTCTTACTCCACCTTGGAAGCTTAAGTAATAATCCTCTAACCTCACCTGTTAATTTAACATCTGTCTTATTCCCAAAACCCAAGGACCTCAGATATTCATAAAACTTACTATCATCCATTTTTAATACGGCCTTAACAGTACCAACATTACTTGAACGGGCAATAACATCTCTAAATGATAAATTTTCTTCTTCATTTTTATGTGAATCTTTTATAGTTCTATTTCCAATAGCTATACCTTCATTACTACAAAAAAACATTTCTTCTTCATCAACTAAATCCTCTTCAAACAGCATTCCGGCCGTTAATCCTTTAAAAGTTGATCCAGGCTCATAAATGTCGGTTATTGCCTTATTTTTTCTTTCGAATGCATTGTATTCTCCGGGATTATTAGGATTGAAGTTAGGATAACTCGACATTGCAAGTATTTCTCCTGTATGTGGATCCATAATAATTCCAACAGCTTTGTTGGCCTTCCATTTTTTAACAGCATTCTCTAATTCTTCTTCCACTATAGCTTGATAATTATCATCGATAGTTAAAATTACGCTATTCCCAGCTCCGGGTAATTTCTTCTGAATATTTGTGCTAAATGATTTATTTTGTCTTGCATCCTTATAAATATATTCCCAACCATCTTGGCCGGTTAGATATTCGTTAAATTCTTTTTCAATGCCACTCATTCCCTTTCCATCAATATCAGTATATCCAACTATCTGTCCACCAACTCTACCTTGTGGATAAACTCTATTTGCTGTTACTTTGAATGATGCTGCTGAACTTTCTTGTTCATTTAAGATATTTAATATTTTTTCTCTTTGTTTCTCATTGAGCTTTCGTGTGACCCAGATAAAACCTTTTTTAGAACGAAGAGTTTTATAGTAAGATTTGTATTCTTCCCCTGTGATGTTAGAAATTCTTTTTGCAAGGTCTTTGCAATTTTCGACATTTTTAGTATTTATCCCAAATGCGTAGTTGACTCCAATATTCTCAGCAAGCTTATTGTAATTACGGTCGTA
>JAQICF010000078.1 GCA_027858795.1 Candidatus Delongbacteria bacterium
GTAGATTGTTGTAACCTTTTATTGTAGGTAAATTCATCAATTCTAAAATACGATTCTCAATATATCGAGCATAACCTTCCTTCCATTCCTGCCAGATCATGTATTCATAATCCATATCACTCAGATTATTAGCGATCTCTTTTTTATATTTCTTGGCATTCTCAATATTCTTTTTAGTGAGTTCATTGAAATATTTCTCAAACAGAGCAATGATCGTTTTATCTTCATAAGGAAATTCGTGGTTTATTTCCCACATTCCATCTTTTGCCTGTGAGTAATGCTTGTATATTTTTAGTTGTTCTTTTATTTCAAGTTCACAAGTTTCCCATTGATAACAATGCACGAACTCATGTAGGATTGTAATAAAATCTTCGGTAGTGCTGAATACATCTTTACCTAAAACAGCAGCACTCTTATTATCATAAAAATCTAAGGTAAATGAAGCTTGAACCATTGAAGGTATTTCAAACGGAAATTCTGATTGTTTGACTAATTTATAGTCTTTTATTTCATCTCCATCATAAACTGATATTTGTTTTCCGTCTGCAATAGCAATTGGGTGCTTAGTGAAGAGCAAGCCATTTTCAAAAGCAATGTTGAATAATTTGTCAATTTCTTTGAATTTCTCAAGCATAGGATTTCCTGATGATAATTTATTTTAATGTAATAGATATTTAATAGTTATTAAATGTAAAGTCAATCAGTTTGTTTTTCATTTTACAAGAAATAACGAAATACGTAGGGGCGACCCTTGTGGTCGCCCGTTTTACAATATATTATATATTTAAACGGGCAGGTACAAGACCAGCCCCTACGTATTATTAATCCTTTCAATATGTGGAATAATTTCCTATTTTCCTTCCATGCCATTTCTTAAACAAATATCCATTAAACCACACAGCGAAAGCATTTTTCCTTTCACTCTTCTGATCAATCAGAATTTTAATGAAGATGTTGTTGAAGAGATCGACTATGAAGATGTTGAGCATGTAACACTGACAAAATCCTTCCTCAATGACCCAGAGAATTTTTTGAGAAGATTATAAGTACTTCATCCAAGCGCAATCGGATAGATCAACTAAAATATGCAATATCAAACCAATTCCTATAATTCTGGTTTTAGGGATGAAACTTAAAATAAGATATGTTCCTATAGCATAATATGAATGCAGCGGATGAAATCCGATACTGCATCTGGTTGGATCAAAGATCGGAGTAGCTAAAAGATGATCAAGGTCGATCAACATTGCAGCGTACATGATGATCCAAGATATTTTCCATTTACCACGAAAAAAGAACCAGACGATCAAGCCTGGTATTAAAATGTGTAAACTATTATGTATAATTGTTTGAAAGATGATTTAATTCCTTATTTAAAACTCCTACTTTCACGAATTGGGTTTAGCAACTAAAGTGAGTGGCTACAATGAGTGACCTCATACCTTATACCTCATAACTCATACTTAAAAAAAGTCCTACATTTCGAGAGCCTCAATGTGACTTTTTTTAATCCCTACGACCAAATATCCTTAGTAGCATTAAGAATAAATTGATGAAATCCAGATAAAGTCTCAAAGCACCTATAATAGCTTCTTTTTTATCTTCATCAGTACCTTCATTCCCGATGATATTCATTTGTTTTATCTTCTGAGTATCATAAGCAGTCAAACCAACGAAAACAAAAACACCGATATATGTGATCAACCAGTATAAAGCACTGTTAGCCCAGAACATGTTTACGACAGACCCAATGATAATGCCAATAAGTCCCATGAATAAGAAACTTCCCCAACTTGTAAGATCTTTCTTAGTCGTATAACCGTAAAAACTCATAGCTCCAAACATTGCCGCGGTAGTAAAAAATGCATTTGAAATGGCCGCGGAAGTATATACTATGAAAATAAATGAAAGAGTTAGTCCGTTCAACGCTGCGTAAAGCATAAACACGAATGTCGCCGTAGTTGCACTCATCTTCTTGAGTGCGACAACCAGATAACCAACTGCGAAAAGTTCTCCGATGAAAAGTCCCATAAATATCATAGGATTTCCAAACATAAAACGCATCATAGATTCACTGGTTGAAACAAAATATGCTATTAATGCAGTAACTAATAAGGCACTACTCATCCAGTTATAGACTTTCATCATGAATCGTCTTTGCTCATCAGCAACTTCCTGGGATATTACTCTTTGTTCAAACATAATAATTTCCTTATAAAAAGAGGGGACGGTAAGAAACCGTCCCCTACATTGTTTTTTATTTCGTTAATAAATATTGGATCGTTAATTCTGTCGTTGCATCGATAGAATCCCTGTGAACTCTTTCGAAAGAATGAGATGCGTCTACACCAGGACCGAATAAAATGTGTCTTGCATCAATACCAGTTCTTAAAGCACCAGCGATATCACTACCATACATTGGATAGATATCTACTTGATATGGAATTTTATTTTTCTTTGCAACATCAACTATCTTATTTCTAAGTTTATAATCGAAAGGACCTGTAGAATCTTTAGCACAGATAGAAACTGAATATTCATCACTTGCCTGACCAAGTCCTAAAGCTCCCATATCAACTGCAGCTATTTCAAAGCAATTCTCAGGTAACATAGAGATAGTACCATTACCAACTTCCTCAGCAACTGACATATAGAACCACGTCTCATACTCAGGAACTTTCTTGGTTCTTAAGATATATTCAATAGCTCCGAATAAGGCAACAACACCGGCTTTATCATCAAGATGTCTTGATTTAATAAAACCTGACTTGGTAACTTCAACTCTAGGATCGAAATAAACATAATCACCTACTTCAATTCCCAGTTTTGCAACATCTTCTATATTATTAACTTTTTCATCAACTTTAATGCTGATATTATCAAAAGTTCTTTCATCTTTGCTTAATTTTGCATTAACATGAGCAGAAGGATTATTATGAAGGACAGTACCTCTGTATCTTTTACCTTTAGTCGTTTCTATTGTTACATATTCACCTTCAATACTGAACGGAGCTACGCCTCCTACAGGCACTAGGAAAACTCTTCCATCTTCTCCGATCTTCTTGACCATTCCACCAAGTGTATCTGCATGAGCAGTAAGTAGTCTAACTTTTTTATTATTCTTACCTTTTAACTTTATGATCAAGCCACCTTTATAGGTCTGTTCACTCTTGATCTTAAGGTCTTTTGCGAATTTTTCCATAAGTTTAACAACTTTCTCACAATTACCTGAAATACCTTCTGTGTTCAGAAGTTCAGGTAACATTTTCCATGCATAATCTTTAGCTTTCTTCATATTGTATGGTCTCCTAAATATTATTTAAGTCTTTTTAAATTTTTTTTTCCATTTTTTCTTGCTTTTATTTTCATGAGATTTATGAACATTTTCTTCCGAGAATTCTATATGCTGTGAACCTGATGATTTCTTAGGTGTTTTGTTTGATATTCTTTTTCCACGAGGTTGTTTTTCAACTTTTATAGGATTATGATCGATCAATGGGTAAGGATGATCTTCGATAACTTCAATTTTCTTCTTTATCAATTTTTCTATGTCACGTAAATATAGTTTTTCATCTGCATCACAAAACGAAATTGCTGTTCCTTCAGCTCCTGCTCTTGCTGTTCTTCCGATACGATGAACATAAGTTTCTGAAATGTTAGGTATCTCATAATTGATCACATACTCCATATCATCAATATCTATTCCTCGAGCTGCAATATCTGTTGCCAATAATACTCTTGTTGTTTTTGCTTTGAAATTTGCTAAAGCCCGTTGCCTTGCATTTTGAGATTTATTTCCATGTATTGCTTCAGCTATTATCTTATATTTATGCAAAATTTTCACAAGTTTATCAGCACCATACTTGGTTCTTGTAAAAACCAAAGCTGTATGAATATTATTATCCTGTAGAATTTCCAATAATAATTTGCTTTTATTGCCTTTATCAACAAAATAAACATATTGTTTTACAATTTCCACTGTTGACGATACAGGAGTAACTGAAATTTGTGCAGGATCATTCAGGATCGTACTAGCAAGTGTTACAATTTCTTTCGGCATTGTCGCGGAAAAGAAAAGGGATTGTCTTTTTTTCGGCAGTACAGCAATCATCTTTTTTACATCATGAATAAATCCCATATCAAGCATTCTGTCAGCTTCGTCTAAAACAAAATATTCAACATTGCGTAAATTCAAGTAACCCTGATTCATTAGATCCAATAATCTTCCTGGTGTAGCAACTATAACATCTACTCCGGATTTCAAAGATTTGACCTGTGAATGTTGTTTTACTCCTCCAAAGATCACTGCATGTTTAATACCTGTATGTCTTCCATAAGCTGCAAAACTCTCTCCGATCTGAATTGCAAGTTCTCTTGTTGGAGTGACGACCAGTGCCTTAACTTTTCTCTTATCTTCATAAGTTCTATTTGTTTCTAATAATTGCAATATTGGAATTGCAAATGCAGCAGTTTTTCCTGTTCCCGTTTGGGCACAACCAAGTACATCAGCTCCTTTTAGTACAATGGGAATGCATTGCTCCTGTATTGGTGTTGGGACTGAGTAACCTTCTTCCTTAATAGCTTTTAAAATAGGCTTGATAATATTTAGGGAATGAAAATGTGTTTCATGGTGTTGAGTTTCTGTATTAATTTCCGTTGTTTTTGTCAAATTTGTTTTCCTTTGTAGTTTCAGTACTTGAAATAAGTGAATCAATTTCTTTTAATCTATCCGATCCTTCAAGTTTCTTTATTTTCACTGTAGTTTTATTATTGTTAACTTCTTTTCTAACTGAGAAGTGAATGTCTCCTTTTGAAGCTATTGCCGGTAGATGTGTTATTACGAATAATTGTTTATTCATTGATAGAGATTCAAGTTTTGCACCGACTTTTTCAGCGATCCTTCCACTAATACCTGAATCTATTTCATCAAATATAAGTATATTGATACCTTTCTTTTTACTGATAATATTCTTAATAGCGAGCATTATCCTTGAAACTTCTCCACCGGAAACGATCTTAGATAACGGTTTTGAATCCTCTCCGATATTAGTTCTAATAAATAATTCAACATCATCCATACCGTTCTCTGATATATCTTTAACGTCAAATCTAAAGCTTATTTCGGCAGCAGAAAGACCTACATCTTTGAATTCTTTGTTTATTTTCTCTTCCAGTTCTTTCGAGCCTTTCTTCCTTGTTTTACTGATCTCGGAACAAACTTGAAATAATTGTTCTTCAGTTTCACTGATAACTTTGTTTAGCTTCTCAATGTCAAATGAAATATTTTCGATAGAATTCAGCTGCCCATTGATATCATCAAGATATTTGATAACATCTTCTATTTCAGGACCAAATTTCTTTTTTATTTTGGTCAATTTGGTAAGTCTGCTGTTAAGATAGCTGAATCTTTCTTCATCAAATTCTAAACCTCCAACATATCTGGAAGCAGAATAATTAAACTCTGAAAAAGCAGCATAAGCTGAGTCTATATCTTTTTCGAAATCTTTGAATTCCGGATTGATACCAGATAATTCTTCACATTTTTTCCTCAAGATGTCAATACTTGTAAGGATCGAATGAGCCGAGCCAGATGTAATCAGGTCTATCTGTTCTGAAGTCTTTTTTAAACCTTCGATATTCTCAAGTTCTCGAAGCTCTTTATCTACAAGAACATCTTCATCTTTTTCAGGTGAGACTTCTTCAATTTCTTTTCTATGATACTCTAAAAGCTCTTTCTTATCTTTGAGATCATTTACTTCTTTGATAGTTTTTTCAAGTTCTTTCTTAAAATTAATAAGCTTGAAATAGATCTTTGAAATTCCACCAGTGTTTATATCAAGATAATTATCCAGGATGGCAAGATGATTGCTCTTATCCAGCAAGGATTGGTGTTCGTGCTGACCGTGAACGTCGATCAACTTTTTTCCTATCTCAGAAAGAATATCTATTTTGACTGGGGAGTCATTAACGAAAGCTCTGCTTCGATTACTACTGTTAAGCTCTCTTCTGATGATCAAAGTATCTTCAAAAAGTATATAATCATTATCGGAGAGTATCTTCTTAACATCATCATCAAGGTTGATAAATTCAGCTTCGACAGATAATTTATCCTCACCTGTTCGGATCAAAGTTTTATCGATCTTATTTCCAAGGATAAGGTTCAATGATGCAATAATAATAGACTTACCGGCACCTGTTTCACCGGTTAAAATATTAAGACCATCCTGAGGAGAAAATTCAAGATGGTCTATAATTGCGAGATTATCTATTGTGAGTTTGCTTAATAGCATTTATGATTGTTCTAACTCTGTTTGATAGTATTTGTAACACTGCTTATATTCTTGACTTGTAATATAAAAGATTAAACCACTTTTGCAATTCATTTATTCAGCATCTCTAAAATCTTTAGATTATCTTTATATAGTTTTGAAAAAGCAAACTGTCAAATTATGAGCTTTTGATTGCATGGGGGTAATATTTTTAGTGGTAGGAGTGGAACATTGATGCTAAAGCATTCGGACTCATAGATGATTACGTTAGTGCCATTTTGCCACAGTTGTAAAAGTTTACAACGGTCATGGCAAAAAGCGTTAAGCCAAGACAAGTAGGGTATTCAAGTCATTTTGCCAATGTTACAAGCTGTAGTACCCCAATTAAGAACTAATTTATAATTTATTCATTTTTCAAGTATTCAATTGCATTATTTAATTGAGAATCACTTCCTTTTATCAGGTCGCTGATCGTATTTGCAACATAAATGTCTGGCTCTATACCTTTGCCAGTAAAGAACATTGAGATATTTAGGTTGACTCTCAAAAATCCACCACCTTTGAGTAGAGTAAACAGTGGATTTCCAGTTGATCCTGAAGTCGGTAAGCCTACAATCTTTCCTCGTTTGTAATATTTGAATAGAAATACAAATCCTTCGGCAGCAGAACCCGTCCAAGGTGAAGTAAGAACTGCAACAGGGCATTTTATTTTAAGATCTTTAGCAGGTGAAAGTATCACATGATCAAAAAGTTTCATTTCTTCGATTCCGTCAAATCTATGAATAGGAATATGTACCTTCGTATAAGCCATAAAATAATTTTTAACTTCTTCTGAGATAAAATGGCTGAATATACTATCCCCAAATCCTGAATTACCTCCAGTATTTCTCCTAATGTCAAATATTATACCTTTGATCTTATCAACATCATATTCCTTAACATTATCTATGAAATCAGCATACACGTTACCACGGAATGCAGGAATATTTATCAGCAGAATATCATTATCGAGCATTTTTGATGTCAATTTGTCCTGTGGATTTGAAATATTTTCCTCTTTCTTTTCGATATTTTCTGAAAACTCTACGAAATAAGATGTCCCGTCCGTTCTTTTGAACTCTACACTCAATGTTTCACTTTTTTTATAGGTCAGCAGTTTATTACTCAGTTTATATAGAGCACTGAATTCAGGAAGAAAAAAATAATTATTAACGAAAGGATATTTAGTTTTATTTTCTTCAATATAGTCTGAAGTTTCAATTCCTTTGACCTTGACAATTTCATCACCAACTTTAATCTGAATTTCACCATAAGTAAGAGCGAATTGTACAAAATATTTACCATCAATATAAATGACCCAGATGCCAGGGTTTATATATTTTTTTGTAATATCTTTTGGGAAAGAAAGATTGTTATGATCATCACCTACCTTATTTACCATTTCAACCAGCAGTTCATAGAATTTCTCTTTGTTCTGAGCTTTAACCAACTTTGGAATATAGCTATTCGCGTGGGCATCCCAGTCATCAATTTGAGATACTTTCAATGATGCTGAATTAAATTTAATCTCACTGAATACTCTTGAGAATACCTCCATTTTTTCTTCTATAGTATTATTCCATTCATTCATAGAATCATGATACTGCTTAAAATAGGTATTCATTTTTTCTCTATGCGGTTCTTTATCTTTTCCCAGAAAATATCGTTGTATATACAGAAAATTATAGTCTCTTGTTATCAGTTCTTTTGTTACAGATTCAAGACTATCACCGTCTTTCAGAGAATCGTAAATTTCAAAAAGCTCTTTCAAGAATAGGGTTTTATTCATTTTTTTATCAAAATTCGATCTTAGATATTCAGCCCTTGATCTTAGGTAAGTGTAAAAAATGGTTTCTTTTTCCTGATCTTTACCGTTCAATAATTCATTTGGATATGTGAGTGATAGATTAAAAGAACTCTTAACTATAAGCTGGTCTAATAATTCTTTTACAGCTACATTATCATCCGTCTTTGAAATCAAATCTAGTTTTAGAATATACCCAAAATTATATTCAGGATACATTTTTATTAATTCATCAGCTATCTCATTACACTTTTCAGTATTATCTTCATCAGCATAAAATTCTTCAATAAGCTGGTTTATAGTAATATGTTCTTTTATGGTAAGCATTTATGATTTTCCTTTTCTAATTGGGGTACTATTGCTTGTAACGGTCAT
>JAQICF010000086.1 GCA_027858795.1 Candidatus Delongbacteria bacterium
TGCATCAATAAAACAGCTAATACAGGTCCAACACATGGAGCAGCCACTACGCCACTCACCATTCCTATTAAAACTGCACCGAGAATACCTTTACTTTCTTTTCCCTTTTTCATTAGCTTGGTTTGCTGATCAGAAGAGATTAAATTCATATCCCAAAGACCGAACATACTTAATGCTAATACCGTAAAAACCATTGCAATACCTACCCTAACAATAGGGTTCGCAGCCAAATCCCCAACACCAAAAACACCTCCGAGGAAGGATGCTAATAGACCTACGATAGAATAAGTTATCGCCAATCCAACTACAAAAAATAGGGAAAGGAAAAATCCTGCACTTTTTTTAGATCCTGATTTTGCACCCATGTAGCTAATAACTACAGGGATTATCGGATAAACACATGGTGTCATACTATCTAAAATACCACCTAGAAATGCTATTAGAAATACCAATAATGTCCAAGTCTGACTACCTTCGAGAATACCTGCAAGTTTTTCTTCAATGGTCATTTCATCATCACCACCGAACAACGCTCCCATAATACTGACTTCAGGATTGTCAGGTTCAGTTATTTCACCTGTTTCTTCCTTGTGATCTATCTGGTCGATACCTTCAAAAACATCAGGAGCAATCAGTGAAAAATCTATTTTTAATTCTTTATCAACAGGCATATAGCAAGACTCATCGCCAAGCTCAGAACATATCTGATATCCAAAATATATCACATTCTCTGTAGTCGTATCTTTGTAAGTACCATCCAATAACACATCAACTTTCCCTTTATAAACAGGTAGATCATGATGCATCACTTTATCAGATACAATTTTATAAGTTAGGCTAAAATCAGGAGCACTCTCAGTATCAACATAAAACAGATCACTGTCAGTAATGTGGTAATCATCAGGAACTTCAAGAGATAGCAATACTTTAAATTGCTCACCATCATTCAAGTTTCCCTTATCTACGAAATGAGTGATCTTAATGTCAGTTTCAGGATCAAACTCATTGGCAGAAAAAGCTACAACAGAAACCACCATTAGTAACATAACAGTTAAAATTTTCATAATATTCTTCATAATAGCCCTTTTATTTTTTGTTATCCACCTTACTATTCAACCCACAATATATAGCATTGTCCATAACTACACAAGTAAAAAAAAGCCCCAAAGCGAATTTGGGGCTATAATTATTCTCAAACAATTATTTTTCTAATATCCATGCACCTTCAAAACCATCTGACACAACCTTTTTCTTTGCTAATTCAGCTTCAGCTTTAGTTTCATAAGGTCCTGTTAGTAATTTGTAGAGTCCCTCATGGTTATAAATTTCAGAATTGGTATAACCTAACGTTTTTATACTGTTCTCATCAAACTGTTTTGCATTCTCTTCTGTAGAAAATGCACCTATCTGGATATAATATTTTCCGGATGAATTCATTCCTGAATCATCACCGATGAATATCCATGATTTCTGAATAAATGAACCTGCATATTGAAAGTCTTTTTTCAATGTTTCTTTCATAAGGTCAGCATCTATTCTGGCAACATAGTCACCTATCTGTACTTTATGCAGATTATCTTCCGCTAAAACGACATAAACTCTAGCTGAGACCTCTCTAGCAACTTGTTCTTTTAGTTTTTTTGCTTTTCCTTCATCTCTAAAGGCACCGATCTGAACTCTGTATCCCAAGAATTTTTCGAATTTTGGTTCTTCTTTGGTTTTAGTTATTGTTATATCTGCTGCTTCCGTTGTATGGATCACCTGCTCTACAACTCCTTTATATACTCTCTTTGGAACTGAATATATCTTAGTAAAACCATTCATTTTTAATCTATCTTTCAGAGTGTTGGTTTCCTCTTTATTTTGGCAATCACCAACATAAATCATATATTTATCTACAATAAATTCAATATAAACAGGTTCTTGAACAGCATTAACGATCTGCTTTTCTAATAAATTAGCCTCTTCCATTGAGTCTGTTGAAGCAACTTTGATCCTATAACCGTCTATCATTTCCCTGTCTTCAAGATTTTCCTCGATGATTATCTTATTTGAAGGGTCATTTTCACCGTACTGAGATTCTTTTACAACCTGCACAGGTACACATGAAGAAAGTAGCAATACAAAGATCATACTTAAAATTATAAATTTAACATGATGAATCATTTAAATACGTTCAATATCTTTATATCCTATGTTGGTTAACTTTTGTTCTATACTTTCTGTACTATTTGTTAGCTTTACATGAATATAAATTAAATAGAATATAAATCAACATAAAAATAAAAAAAAACAGGCGCATTGAAAACGCCTATAAAAAAATCGGTTCCCAAACTCCTGTCATGCTGAACGTATTTTTGTCACGCTCCTGAACGCATTCCTGCGTTCACTACATTTAATCTATTATCTCATGAGTTATATAATAATCCAATATTCTGTTCGTTAAATTAATGTTTCCCTTAAATATTTTGACCTTTTTCCTTTGATTTTCACGAGTTTTGTGAAATTGAGTCACATAGATCCTACCTTCATTTATCGCTTCTCTGTTTTCTTCCATAACTTCATCTTCATTCATATCCAATATATCTGATAATTCCATGCTTTCTAATTCCTCAATAGTGTAACCGTAAAATTCACTTGCAGCAGGGTTTGCCTGATTGATCTTCTCTGTTTCAGGATCAAATAGCAACATTATCAATTTATTGTCATTGAAAAAACTTTGAAATGTTTCAACTTCCTTCTTAAGCCCAGTTTGTTTATTCTTCATATCTGTTATATCATTTAATGTTATCAAGAATGCATCTTTCTCTTCCCATTTGATCTTTACTGTTCTTACTTCAGCTATTGCGGTTTTATTATTTTCATTAATATTTATCTCTATTTTTTCGTTTTCATCAAATGAATAACCATATTTGCTACCGATCAATTCTTCTTTTTGTTTTCCAAAATATACAACAGCTGATTCGTTAATATCTTGTATAATATTTTCTTTGTTTATTACAAATATTGGATTGAAATTCTTTTCTATTAACATCCTCATTTGCTCTTTACTATGCATCGTCTGAACAAGAGCCTTCCTTCTTTCTATAGAGTGCCTAATAGATCTAACTAAAAGAGTTGATGTGTATTCACCTTTTATTAAATAATCCTCCGCACCATTATTTAATGAATTCATGATAACATCCGGTCTTCCTAAAGCAGTTTGAATTATTATCGGCATTTCGGGATAAATAGTTAATATTTTTTCCAGGGATTCAAGATCCTTGCTGTCAGGCAAACCGAGATCAAGTAATACTACGTCTATTGGATTATTTCCTAATACTTCCATTGCAGACCCAAGTGAATCTGCGTCTTTGATATCGTACTCGAAATATAAAATTGAATCAGATGGTATTTTCATCAGCATTTGCTTTATTAAAAATACGTGATCTTCATTATCTTCCACGATTAGGATATTGATTTTTTTTGACATTTGTTTACTCCTTTTTTTATCGTTTAAGGTCGGAGATAAACCCCGACCCTACGGTTCGTCATCCTGAAAGCATTCCTGCGTTCACCACAACCGTCACCCTGAACTCGACTTGCCCTGAATTTATTTCAGGGTTTCAGGGTCTTTCTTTTACGGGCGTTATAAATAACGCCCCTACAGAATTACTTGCAAACACTGTGCCAAAACATTGAATTCAAAACATTAAGGCTAATTTATATTATCTGTCATACTTTAATAATAACCGTTGTACTATTTTTAGTTGTTTCCCGTCATTCTGAACGCATTCCTGCGTTCACTACCGTCTCTTTGTAATTTTTCATTTCGTTTAAACTTTATATATCCAATATAACTAAAAATAAAATACAATCAAAAGAAAATAAAATACATTATGGTTGAATAACCAATATATATATTATATATTAAAAGTGTCATAAACATATATAGAGCAAAAAAAATATTATGAGGATTTCATGTTAAAGAAGCTTTCTTTTCGTACAAGGATATTTATTGGTTTTGGTTCTGTACTAGTTCTAATGCTGATATCTGCCCTTATATCAATTAACTGTGTTAATCGTATTTACGAAACAACGAACCTTATCAATGAGCATCCTCAGACCGTTCTGGCTGCTATGAGGGATATTCAAGTAAATACTATAAAAGTCAATCATTTGATGAGAGATTTGCTTGATGTAAATGATTCGATCCTGATAGAAAAGATTGACTCTGACATCATCGATCTGGATAAAACTACCGTTGCTAAATTATTAATTATAAAGGATCGTTTTCTTGGAAATGCAGAAGATGTTTCAGTAATTGAGAAAATATACAAAGACTGGAAAATGATCAGAGAAGAAACTATTTCATACATTAAAAATAAAAAATATTCTCAAGGACGAAAAACTATCGAATCCTTAGATGATGATTATGTACACCTTCTTTCGTCAAAATATGATTTTATCGAAGAATATGCATCCAGAAAGGCAGATGAGCAGTTCATAATTATAGACACAAATATGGAAGAAACTAAAGACTTTTTAATATATACCTCAATTTTTATGTTGTTATTTGCTTCGGTAATTACAATTTTAATTTCCAACAGCATTTCAAAACCGATAACAAAATTGCTAAAAGAAACTGTTGATTTTCATAAGTTAGCTCTTCGAAAGGATATAAACCTATACAGTGAACAGAGTCTTCTTGAAAACACAATAGAAGAATTGAATGTTTATTACGAACAGGAAAATGAAAAATCTAGGGAAAGTATAAAAGATAAAAAGATTATTGAAGATCAATTGCAAAAAATTGAAATGCAGTCTGAAGAACTAAGAATTCTTAATAAAGAATTAGAGAATAAAGTTCTGTTGAGGACTGAGGAGGTTGCCAAGAGTTTTGATGAATTGCGTGAGAGCAAAGATATTCTGCAATCATATTTAGACTCTTCTCCTGATCCAATTATAGTACTTGATGAAAATGCAAAGCTTAATTTTGTCTCAAGATCAACACTTCAAATTTTTGGTTTGGAGCTAGAAACTGATCTCTCGAATGTTGAAATTTTTGATTTTATTCATCCTGAAGATAAAGAGATAGTTGGTAATTCTTTAAATAAACTTATTAATACCGGTGAATATACGAATCCTTTGATCAGAATGTTTAAGAAAGACGGCTCATTAATCAGTGTCCAAATCAATTCTTCATTCTTAAAAAACGAAGAAGGAAAAGTTTCTATTTTAATTATTGCTCATGATATCACTCAACGACTAGAAATGGAGAGTGAGTTAAAGGTTACTAATGAAAGATTAAAAAGTTTATTTGATTCTTCACCTAATGGAATTGGTATAGTGACCGACAGGATGTTTTATGAAGTTAATGATAAATTTTGTAAAATATCAGGCTATTCTCGTGAAGAAATTATTGGCAACAGTACAAAAATGATTTACCCGACAGAAGAAGATTATGAATTTATCGGTGCTGATAACTATGCACAGTTAAAAGAAAAAGGAACAGAAACTAAACTAAAGAAAAAAAACGGCTCAATTATTGACATTTTACTAGTCGCAACTCCATTAGATACTAATAATTTGAAAAAAGGTATTACTTTTACCGCGACAGATATTACTGAAAGAAATAGGATTAAATCAGCCTTGAAACAGAGCGAAAATAGATATCGAAATATTTTTGAAAATTCAATTATCTCTACTTTAGTTGTAAAAAATGGTAAATTTGTTGATTGCAACAGAGCAACTATTGATCTGCTTGGATATAATACTAAGGATGAATTTTTAAATTCTCATCCTTCTGAAATATCACCAGAAAAACAACCGGATGGACAGTTATCGCTAAATAAAGCTGATGAAATGATAGAGTTAGCTTTAAAAAATGGAAATCACCGCTTCGAATGGAATCACAAGAAATCCAATGGCGAAATCCTTCCCGTTGAAGTGACCCTTACTACACTTGAGAATGAAAAAGACAATAAAGTTTTATTTACTGTTTGGAGAGTTTTGTCAGAATAATATACCTAGAAATAAAACGATTTGCTAAATAACATCAGGTTAAAAACATCAATGGAAAACAAATTAGACAAAACTGAACTAAATACAAAACTCGGCCATTGGGAGATCGATCTCAACAATAATTCTGTTACTTTATCTGAAGGTGCAAAAACAATATTCGGACTTCATGATACTGAGATCAACCTTACTATGATGATAAATATTCCTTTGGAAGAATATAGAATTAAAAATACAATTGCTTTCAATGCTCTTGTAAGAGAAGATGAACCTTATGATGTTACATATAAATTTGACTACCGGAACAGTGGAGAGATCAAGACGATTAATTCTACTGCTAAATATGACAAGGAAAAAAATATTGTATATGGTGTGGTGAAAGAAATTGAGAATGCTGAGAATGAATTGCAAACATCTAATCAGCAACTATTAGACCAGACAGAAGAGCTTGCCCGAATGGCAACAGTAGTTAATGATTCAAATGATGCTATCACAATTCAGGATCTGGATGGTAACATTACTGCCTGGAATACCGGAGCAATAAAGATGTATGGCTACAGCGAGATAGAAGCTATCAAAAAGAATGTGGCTGATTTGGTTCCTAAAGAATATAAAGCCCAAGCATTAAATTTTATAACCAGTCTGAAAAAAGGTAAGCTTGTAGAATCACTGGAAACAAAACGACAAACAAAAGACGGCAAAATATTAGATATATGGATGGTTGTTACAAAACTCGTTGATGAAGACGGCAAACTAATTGGAGCAGCTACCACAGAACGTGATATCACAGATCTGAAAAAGGAAGAGGAGAAGTTAATAGATTCCAATCAGCAACTACGAGCAAGTGAACAGAAATTATCAAAACGGATAAAAGAGCTGGACTGTCTTTATAGTATTTCTAAAATTTGTAAAATACACGATATTTCATTGGAAGAAATATTACAGAAGGTAGTTGAACAAATTTCCGCTTCTTGGCGATATCCAGAAATCGCTGTTGTCCGAATTGTTTTGGATGGTATAGAGTACAAAACACTTGACTTCAGAAAAACCAACTGGAGTCAATGCAGCGATATTATTGTTAATGGTAATCACGCCGGAGACATAGAAGTCTATTATCTGGAAAAAAAACCGGATTTCGATGAAGAAGTGTTCCTAAAAGAAGAAAGATTATTACTTGATGAAATAGCTAAACAGTTGGGAAATATTACCGAGCGAATGCAGAGGAAGGAAGAATTTACAAAATATCGTAAACATCTTGAAGAATTAGTAAATAATCGAACTTCAGAATTGAAACAAAAGAATGATGATCTTGAAAGACTTAATAAGTTTTTCATTAACCGAGAGCAACGAATAAAAGAATTGAGAGATGAAGTAAAACGACTTTCTAAGGAATAATGGACAATTTACAATGGACAATGTAGGGGACGCCTAACATTCGCCCCCAGAAACGCAACCAGTCGCCCCCAAAAAACGCGACTAAGCAAAGTACTATTTAAAGTTAGAATAGTATAAATCGTACTATATTAAGGTAGAAATTCTTAAGTCTACGAACAAACATGGCAAAATAAAACATTGGCATAATAATTGTATATAGTAAATAAAATCTCTTGTTTATGAAATACAAGATGAAAGAACTGGAAGGATAAGTTATGAAATATGAATTAAAGAATTTGATCGATGTAGCTGAAGTAGATGTTTTACTTAGCAATTTCAACAAAGCTACCGGCTTTGTAACAGCAGTACTTGATCTTGAAGGCAATATTCTTTCAAAGTCCGGATGGAGAAAGATATGTACAGAATTCCATCGTAAGAATCCCGAATCCGAAAAAAATTGTGTTTTAAGCGATACTATTCTTTCCCGCGATCTGAATGTAAGTAAACAGTATAGCGTGTATAAGTGTTTTAATGGGTTGGTAGATGTCGCAATGCCGATCTTACTTAACGGCGAGCACATAGGCAACATTTTTACCGGTCAGTTTTTCTTTAAAGCTCCTGAAAAAGAATATTTTCTAAAACAGGCTGAAAAGTACGGATTTGAAAAGGAATCTTATATTGATGTTATGGAGAAAGTTCCGGTCGTAAACGAGGATCATGTAAAAAATGTAATGACTTTTTTGCTTAAGATGACAGAGTTTATTAGTCACATGGCAATAATAAAAAATGAACAAAAAGAATTGATCGAAGAATTAAGGAAAAGCGAAGAAAAATATCGTTTATTTATTGAGACAAGTGACGATATAATTTATACTATAACACCTGAAGGAATACTTACTTTTGTTTCACCTGCATGGACAAAATTACTTGGGCATACTTTAGAAGAAGTAGTGGGAAAACCATTTGAACCTTTTCTTCATCCCGACGATCTCCCTGGATGTTTGTATCTATTACAAAATATTAATAATCCTGATCTTAAACAAAATACAGTAGATTACCGTGTAAAACATTTAAACGGTTCCTGGCGATGGCATTCTTCAAAAGCTACAATATTGAACGGGAGCAATGGCGAATTTATCGGCTTTATGGGTATTGCAAGAGATATTACTGAGAAGATGCTCGTAGAAAAAGATTTAAAAAAGAGCGAAAAGCGTTATCACGATTTGCTTGTGAATCTAGAAACCGGAATTGTTGTTCATGCACCGGATACTTCGATTATAATGAATAACGATAAAGCATCAGAATTATTGGGGTTAACTGATGTTCAGATGAAAGGGAAGGAGGCAATTGATCCTGCATGGAAATTTGTAGATGAAGATAATAAACCACTAAACCTTGATACTTATCCGGTAAACCGTATTGCGAAGAATAGACAGCCAATAAAAAATCAGACCTTAGGAATATGCCACTCCGGAATAAGTAAAATCACCTGGGTTACTGTCAATGGATTTCCGGTACTTGATAGCACAGGCAAAACAACAGAAATTGTGATTAGTTTTATTGATATAACTGAAAAAAATAAAGCAGAAGAAGAATTGAGCCATTATAAGGAGCATCTCGAAAATTTAGTCCAAGAAAGAACTAAAGAACTTGAAGAAAAGAATGAAAAACTCTCAAAATACAATAAATTATTTGTTGACAGGGAATTTAGAGTCAAGGAATTGAAGGATAAGATAAAAGAGCTTGAACTT
>JAQICF010000125.1 GCA_027858795.1 Candidatus Delongbacteria bacterium
CAATAATTCTTCCATACCTTCATCCAACTTAATGATACCTGATTTTTCTATAGTATCTTCTACAGGAACTTCAACAGCTTTAACAATAGTTTTTTTAGGAGATTCCTTTATAACAAACTCTCTATTGTCCATATCTTTATGTTTTTTTCTGTAAATAAATTCATCTATCCTCTTTCTCTCATCATCATTCTTTGGAGTCTTAAGAACCTTGATCTGTCTGTTACAGCTTTTCTTCATACATTCAATACTGTGCTCCATCTTACACTTTGTACAGACTACAATTCCGGGCTTACTTGAATCTGTAAAAGAATCTTTAGCACCACATCCATCACAAACTTCAGCTGTAATATCTTTACATACAGGACATCTGCCGTATAATCCAAAATCATATGTATTTTTATCTGCCATGTTTAATTCCCCGATATGTTAGAATAATAATTTACTATCTTTTTAATTTCACAAGACTAAGATACGCATAGTTCAACTTTTTTGCAAATGTAAATTATTTTATTTCTATAGGATAGTTATGATATCTCCTTGAATTAAAATATGTTATATCTTGTTAATCATTAATTTTATATTTATTTTTATCGAGTCTTATAATTATAATAGTAGACTCCGATGAAAACAACTAAAGCATATATTAATGTATCTTTTCCAATTCCGATAGATAAGGAATTCACCTACTCTACTGATATTACTGTTGATACAAATACTCTTATTGGATCTAGAGTCTTGGCAAGTTTTAACCGTAGGAAATTGATCGGAGTGATCACTTCCCTACTGAAAGAAAAACCTGAATATAAAGTACTTGAAATTGATAATATCATTGATCCTAAACCGTTGTTCAATGAAGAAATGTTATTATTTTGTAAATGGATATCAAAATATTACTTATCATCTTTCGGTCAAGTCCTAAAACAAGCATTACCTACTGCATTGTATGGTAAAATCGACAAATTTATTAATGGTAATGTCAATAAGATAAAATACATGAATTATATAACTCCAATTTTACCTTTACCGATAAAAGATTTTAGTAAAAGGATGAACGAATTTATTGATCTTCTCTCAAAAAACACCGTTGGAATTTCTCAAAAGGAAATTAAAGAAATACATAATTTCTCTGACCATATAATTTCCAAAGCAGTTTCATTTGGATTGTGTACCAAAGGAAAAAAAGAAGATATTCGCCTAAGTTCTATCATGACAGAGAATATTAAGGATCTTGTCGAATTTACTTTAACCGACGAACAGGATCATTGTGTATCTGAGATCGATCGATCAATTCAAAAAAATATATTTGAGACATTCTTGATCTACGGTCTCACAGGAAGTGGTAAAACTGCTGTGTATATTGAATCTATCAAAAAAGTTAAAGAAAAAAACAAATCTGCTATCGTACTAATCCCTGAAATTTCATTGACACCTCTAACTGTGAAAAGATTCAGAGAGGTATTTGGTAGCGATGTTGCCATTTTACATAGCCGCCTTTCAGAAGGTGAGAAATATGATAGTTGGAGGGGGATTAAGGATGGTAAATACTCTATAGTAATAGGACCTAGATCTGCTATCTTTGCTCCTTTGGAAAATATTGGATTGATCATTGTTGATGAAGAACATGAAAGTGCTTACAAACAATCAGACCCATCCCCTAGATATAGTGCAAGAGATATGGCTATTGTAAGAGGAAAATTAAATAATATACCTGTAATACTTGGTTCAGCTACTCCATCCATTGAAGCATTTCATAATGCATCGACAGGAAAATATTCACTCCTTGAGTTGACTAAAAGAATAGGAAAAGCTATACTACCTGAGATAGTTATCGTTAAAAGAAAACAATTTTACCAATTATTTGAAGATTCAGTAATTGAGTCTTTTCGTGAAGAGTTGGATCAGGGAAGGCAGATAATTGTACTACAGAATAGAAGAGGATATTCAACTCATCTTGTTTGTGAATCCTGTGGAAGCGTTAGCACCTGCCCAAACTGTTCAGTATCATTAACCTATCATTTACACTCAAAACAGCTTATATGTCACCATTGTGGTTACTATGAAAAAGCAAAAGATTATTGTGGTATTTGTGGCAAATCTAATATATCTTTTAAAGGTACAGGAACAGAGCAAGTTGCGTTTGAGTTAAGTAAGTTATTTCCTGACAACAAAATTCTAAGGATGGACCAGGACTCAACCAGAAAAAAAGAAAGTCATTTTAAAATCCTTCGTGAGTTTGAGAACGACAGATCTTCAATACTAGTTGGTACTCAAATGATAGCAAAAGGACTTGATTTTCATAATGTTAGTTTAGTCTGTATCGTAAATGTTGATACTGAGCTTATATTTCCGGATTATAGGTCTGATGAAAGAGCATTTCAACTTATCACACAAGTTTCCGGTAGGGCGGGTAGAGGTGATATAAAAGGTAGAGTATTAGTACAAACTTACAGCGAATCTAATCATGTACTTGAATATGCAAAAAAACATGACTATATTGGTTACATTAAAAACGAACTTGCAAATAGAGAACTTGCCGGATATCCACCATTCGCTAAAATGGCAAAGATAATGTTCTCTTCTAAGATCTATGAAGATATGAAGCAAGCTTCTTTAGATGTATATAAGCTATTGATTGACCAGAATAAGAAATTAAGTGTTTATAAACCGGTTGACAGGATGGTGCTGAAGGTTAACAATGTTTACAGGATGAATATTATAGCTAAAACAAATTCAGAATATGATAGCAATGGGAACATCCTAAGATCGGCTATAAAAAATGCATTTAAGAATTTTAAAGTTAAGTCGAATGTCAAAGTTTCAATTGATATTGATCCATTGGAAGTTATTTAGTAGACCAATTGGAAGTTATATAATAAATTATTATCCTACGGAGGATTAAATGTTAAAAAAATTATCTCTTATCTTGATCTCAATTTTGATGCTAACTCAAATGTTATTCAGTATTCAAAAATTGGAATTTTCAAAGAGGAGAAATTTTGGTTTCGGTGATGGAGAATACGGAAAGGTTAGGTTAGAATTAAAAAATTATGATACCTACAACTATCAATCTGAGATCAAAAAACCATTTGTTATGAAAAAAGGAAACAATGGAATTGTTGAATTGATCTATGATATTAGATTGGTGGACGATGAAAATAAAGAAATAGACAAAGTTTATAAAACCAGTTTTACTTTCGTTAAAAAAAATATCGGAAAAAGAGAACGAATATATCTTTCCGCTAAATACAAGCCGGAAATTCAAATTGTAGAAAATGATACATTGTTTTCAACATATACTCAGGTCCAACTATCACCTGACAAACCATCAGCTATGGTTTACTTAAATTCAGTTAAGAAATATTACGATAAATTCAATGCTGAGTACGATAAAAATCTGATCGGTATTCTTTCTGACACTAACCTTAAATTCGGTAAAGGGATCAATACACTTGAGATCTCATTAGCACGAAGTGAAAATTTTGAAAAAGAAATAGTTATGTATAGACCTGTTGGAAATAGTAAGATAAATCAATTGTTCATTACTGTTAAATCATCAGGTTTTGAAGAAGCTGTTGTTGAAGAAGTTGTGGATGAAAACACTGATACTACAGATGTTTCTTTAACTGAAGATGGAAGCTATGATACTGATGAATATGCAATAAGTGAACCGGATGGACTTGTGGATGATAGAAGTGACAACTCCGGAATGGGTTTTATATCCATCATTATCATTGTTATTATGGGTATTGTTATAATTATTCTAATAGCCCTTCTTATTATCGGTAAGAAAGGTGGCCTTTATGAAAAATATGAAACATTCTTTCTTGATATTGCTTCAATAATTAACATCGAGGCAAAAGGTAATAACATAGATAAAGTTATTGAAGAGATAATGATGATCCTTTTAGATAAATTTGAAACTCCATATGGTAAAGAGCACAAAGAGGATGAATTACTTGCTCCGAAACCTAAACCTGAAACAAAAGAAATAAAAACTATCAACACGAAAAAAGCAGTAAAGCCTGAAGTTACTACACCTAAAGTTACTACTCCTAAAGTTACAACACCTAAAGTTACAACACCTGAATCAATGGGAGAAGATCTGGATCTTGATTTTGGATCTACTGATGATAAAACTGAAGAAATCCCTGTTGAGGAAAAATTGAAAGAAGTAAAACCATTAAATAAAAAATCACTAATATCAAGTGGATTTGATTTCGATGATCTTAATCCTGAAGGTGATGAAATTGAAATTGAAGATGATAAAAAATAACTATTAGATTATTATCTACAATACGGCGGCAAATTGCCGCCGTATTAGTTTAAACTAAATAATGAATTGACTTATGAATATTGATCTTAGATTCCCAGGCATATTTTTGATCTTAATGATCCCGATCATTATTTATTTCTCAAAATGGTATTACTCAAGATCTAACTTAAATAACTCCAGAAAAATATTTCTGATAATTTCAAGATCTGTTCTGTTATTCTTATTGGCTATGATATTCTTCAATCCTATACTGAATATAGAGAACTCAAAAAAAACAATAATTCAAAATCTTGTATTGTTTGATAATTCTTTATCCGTAATACAAAATGATTCTACAGAATCTGAATCTGTAAGAACCTTACTGAAAAATATTCTTAACTACAATGACTTTTCAAAATATAAGTTCGGTGATTCTATCAGTTTAATTAATAACATTGCAGATCTAAATTTTGAAGATAATTTTTCAAACATTAATAATTTAACCACTCTCACGACACTAAAGAAAAACTATGAGAATATTTTCATTGTAACAGATGGAAATTTTACAAATTTCAACAATGCATCACTTCCTAACGATATTCCTATCAACTTTGTTCATACTAAACATAAATACGAAGAAGTTGATATATTTATTAAAGATATTATCTACGAGGATGTTATTGATCCGAATATCGAAAGTAATTATGAAATAATAATTGGAATTACCGGAAATTCTATGAATAGTAATTTCGAATTGCTTATTATAGAGGATGAGAAAGTAATTAAGAAAGTGACCGGGATCGCTCCTGAGAATGGATCACTGAAAAGAATTTCCATCTCTTTAAATACTAACGAAAAAACACTGAAAACAACTAAATTTATAATTTCAAAACTTCCGGATGAGAAAAATCTATATAATAATTCAATGAATATATTTCAAAAGATCTCCAAAAATGAAAAGAATATTCTTGTAGTATACGGCAATCTATCTTTAGACCTGAAATTTTTCTTAGATATTCTGGCAAAAAATAATATTAGTTATTTACTGCATAATCCTGATATTAAATTGACCTCTAAAAATGCAAACAATTTTGATCTAATTGTTCTTTATTCTTACCCGAATAGAAAAAGAAATGCTCAGTTAGACAGCTTGACACAAAAATTCCCTTCAAAATTAATCTTCATCACTGAAAAGACAGATCGAAATAAACTTAACTCTTTAACTAATCTCAAATTGAATAATTTAAAATCTATATATCGTAAAGGTTTTATATCGAATAATAAAAACAATGCAAGTAGTTATCTGTATTCATATAATGATGAATTTCTCAACTTAGAAGGACTACCTTCAATTGAATATGACGCAGGTTTTATTCCTGATGATAAATATTTTTACCCTATTATTGATATAGACTCTGATAAGTTAAACCATAGCGCTTATCAGTCACTAAACACTCCTGGAAAAACTATTCTAATAAATATGAGATATTTTTGGAAGACTTTTTCTACTTTCGAAAATAATGCAATCAATTCAGAGCTTGAGAAGTTTTTCTTAAATATAATTGAACAATTATCAATAGATCAAACATCTGAAAAAATTAAAATATCAACAGAAAAATCGACTTACACAAGTGGAGAGAAGATTAAATTCGAAGGTAAGATATTTGATGACAACTTTAAACCATTGAAAAATGAAGTGATCAAACTCTCAGTAGTTGAAAATGATGCAGAAGCTGAGTTTGTTTATTCAAATGGGAAGTATTCATCAGAATTAAATTTAACCGACCCCGGATTATACACAGCTAAGATATCACTTTATAAAGATAATAAAGAATTTATGTCTGTGAATAAAGAATTCAAGATCGTAGAGAATAACCTGGAGCTTTCCACACTTGGTGCAAATATAGATCTGATGCGCGATATCGCAGAAAAAACTAACGGAAAGTTGATCCCTCTTACTGATGCTGAAGATTATTTTGACAAGGTAAAAGGGAAAAGTAAAATAGTCACAGAGAATATAAAAATAAACTTGGTTAAGAACATTTACTTTTTCATCTTATTTATTGTATTGTTCTTAATAGAATTAGGGTATCGAAAATATAAGGATCTACTATAACGTAAGGGCTCAATATCTTGAGCCCAACATAAGGAAAAACATGGCTAAAGATAAAACTAAATTCGTTTGTACTGATTGCGGATATGATACTATAAAATGGTTAGGTAAATGTCCTTCATGTCAAGCTTGGGGAACGTTGAAAGAATTTAAAGAGAGCAAAGTTAAAAATGTTGCAACCTCTTTGATCCAGAATAATAAACCTATAATGCTCAAAGATATTAAAGTAGATAAGCTGGAAAGGACCCATACTAATATTTCTGAATTAGATAGAGTAATGGGTGGTGGAATTCTTTCAGGAATGGTATCACTTATTGGTGGAGATCCCGGGATAGGTAAATCTACTCTGATGTTACAATTAGCTACGAATTTAAATGGTAATAATATATCAACTTTATATGTCTCTGGAGAAGAGTCTTTACATCAGATAAAACATAGATCTCAAAGGATCGATTCTTCAAATGATTCATTTTATATATTCTGTGAAAACAACCTTGAAAAAATATCTGAATGGATAGAAACAAATAAACCTGATGTAGTTATCATTGACTCAATTCAAACTGTTTATGATCCAAGTACTGAATCAACTCCTGGATCAGTAGGACAGATAAGGGCCGCAGCAGCACGATTAGTTATGCTTGCGAAACAATTGAATATTTCATTCTTTCTTGTAGGTCATGTTACCAAGGATGGAGCGATCGCAGGTCCAAAGATAATCGAACATATGGTTGATACAGTTCTTTACTTTGAAGGAGACAGATATCATCGATTTAGAATTTTAAGAACAATTAAAAATAGATTCGGCTCGACCAATGAGATAGGAATGTTCGAGATGAGAAAAGAAGGTCTTATCGAAGTGACTAATCCTTCGCAGTATTTTTTAAACGATGAAAGTACTCAGAACACTGGTACATCTATTACTGCATCTATGGAGGGAACTAGACCTTTCCTTATTGAAATTCAAGCTCTTGTTTCGGATTCAACCTTTGGGAATCCTCAGAGAAATTGTGTTGGGTTTGATATTAAAAGGTTAAGTAAGATACTTGCTGTTCTTGATAAAAAAATTGGAATGCATATTTCTGATCAGGATGTTTTCTTAAATGTTACCGGTGGTGGGAAACTTACTGATCCGGGTGCTGATATGTCGGTTGCTATGTCTTTGATTTCATCTTTCAGGAATATTGTAATTCCTAAGAAAAGTATTTTCTGTGGAGAGGTTGGATTAAATGGTGAGATCAGAGCAGTTTCAGGTATAGAGCAAAGGATCAATGAGGCTGTGAAATTAGGATTTGAAAATATTTTTGTACCAAAATCAAATAAAAATGAAACAAAGAAATTTGCTAAGAATGTTACTTATGTGACTGATCTGAATGAGTTGTTGAGTTATATAGTTTAAAACACACTGTCATCCTTGGTCTGGAATTAAGAACCGGGGGATCCATTTTCCTTTTTTTTGTCATCCTGAACTTGATTTATGCTGAATTTATTTCAGTATTTCAGGATCTTTCTTTTTAAAAGAGGGGACGGTTTGAAACCGTCCCCTACATTCATGGTGTTCTTATATATTATTCCGGGCGTAATCCTTTACGCAGCGACCCAACGTACGAACACTTCTATAAACTCCTTCATTCTTTCGATGATCCTGTCCCCTATTTCTCTGGCTTTTAGGATACTTGGTCGTTGGTCTAGACATTTGAAGACATCATCTCTGAGTGGTTCTTGTGAATTGAATATATACGCATCGATAAGTGCTGCGAATTGTTTTTGATCTAGATTTTCTTGTTCGCATATATCTTTCAGAGCTAATCTTTTTTCTTCGCTCCAGAATTTTTCGAATTCATCTTCTATGGAATCTATATCATTTAGTATTGATGATTTTTCTTTTGTTTTGTCATTTTTTACTTTGTCATATAGATCAAGGTATTTGCTTCTGTAGTCTGCAAAACTCTGCTCGGACATTGGTAGATCTTTCCAGCTGAAATCTACATAGGATTTTAGTACATTGAGCAGTCTCATCAGTTCACGGAATATTTTGATGAATTTCATTTCATCTTCTTCTGAGATCAGATCGTTCACACTATCGACTGTAGGTGCAACGGATAGCAGCTCTGAGAAAGCCTGACTGAATTTTCTTAAAATAGCTTCGTAAGGTGGTATTATTATATCTTCAATAGCTTCTTTGTTTGAGAATAGCGTTATAGCATCATCTACTGCATGTTTCAAGTTCCTGAAACAGAGGATATTTCCCTGAGATTTTTTCTTATCGTATATTCTGTTCGTCCTTGAAAATGCCTGAATTATTCCGTGGTATCTTAAATTCTTGTCAACATATAGTGTATTGACTTTCTTTGCATCAAATCCTGTGAGGAACATATTTACTACAAGTAGAATATCCAGCCTGTCTTTAGCATCATTGAATGTTGACTTTTCTCTCTCTTTCAGCCTTTTACTTATATCTTTGAAATAGTTTTCATACAGTTTGCCATCTTTTGTAGAATAATTTGTACCGTACATTCCGTTATAATCTGATATAATATCATCAAGCTTTTCTCTGTTGTGCCGAACACTATGCATAGTGTTGTCTTTTAAGTTATACAACGGTTTAGTTTCTGCTGCTAAAAGATAATCTTCCTCCTCCGGAAGTAAATCTGCTACTCCTTGTATTTCATCATTTGCACCGTAGGTAAATATCGCACCAATCCTCAGATCATGCTCACCTGCTTCCTTTTTGGCTTTGAATATCTCATAGTACTTTATCAAATTATCTATTCCACTGATAGCAAAAATGGACGAAAATTCCCGTCTGTGAGTTTTTTCATCATGATACTTTATAATATGGTCAGCTATCTTTTCAAGTCTTGCAGGTGAATCTAAAATTTCTTTGGTATCTATATCTTCAACCTCTATATCAATGAAAGTATTTCCTTTCTGCCTGTACCTGCCTATATATTCTATGCTGAATTTGAGAACATTTTGATCACGTATTGCATCGGTTATTACATATTTGTGAAGACATTCCCCGAATAGGTCCTTTGTGGTTCTTTTGCCAAGATCGGTCTTAAATGAATTTTCTGCAAAGATAGGAGTACCTGTGAATCCGAATAGCTGTGCCGCATTGAAAAATTTCGTTATCCGCTTATGTGTCTCTCCGAACTGGCTTCTGTGACATTCATCAAAGAT
>JAQICF010000092.1 GCA_027858795.1 Candidatus Delongbacteria bacterium
TATAACAATGATAGACCACAATGGGATTTGAAAAAGTTGACTCCTGTTGAATACAGAAGTCAACTTTTAGAACAACCCCCTTTTTATCATTGTCCTTGACAAAGGGTACAGATTAAAATGAAACTTACTAAAATATATTTTGATGCATTTAAGAGCTTACTTAATGAGGAAATTGAGATTAAAGGTAACTGCATAGGTCTTGTAGGTATTAATGAATCAGGCAAGTCAAATATACTACAAGCTGTAAATGTATTGAAAGGTGGATATATTCTTTCCGAAAAAGATGGACCTAAGATGAGAGACGGTAATATCAATCCATCAATTCGTTACGAATTTAAATTAACTCAAGATGAACAGAATCAGATTCTCGATAAGATTAAAGATTGGTCTGAAGGAAGTTCTTTGATTGGTAGAGATATTGAATATTCTGATTTCAATCTTATTTATAAAATTGAATTTGACCAAAAGACGAAGAAAAATATATATTCTTGCCAACTACGAGATTTTAAGCTAAATAAAGGATATTTTGTTCTAAAAAGAGGATTTATAGGTAGTAATTATAAAGTGAAAATCGGTAATCAATTTGTTCCGATAAATATAGCTCTAATCATTAATGATAAGATTTTGACTGATAATAAAAAATATTTAGACTCATGCAATGAATTCGAAAATCTAGATACAGAGATAGGAGAAATAAATCAAAAGATAAATGAGTGGAATAAGATTTCTGATCAAGCAGAGAAAAATAAACTATATGTAGAAGAAATTAAAAAAAATGAAGCGAATCTTGTAAAACTAACAAAGAAGAAAGATGAACTTACAGAGAAATGTAAAGAATTCAATATCTATGAATTTAAAAATAAAAATTTAGTAGATCTTAAAAACCTTGAGAAACAGATTTTAAGTCTTAAAAAAACGGAATCCGAATATAAAAAAAAGGTTATACAATTAGAGAATATTACAAACCCAACTCCACCACAAAAAAGTCAATTAACACAGATTAATAATAAATTAATTGAAACTGGTTCGCAATTAGGTACTATTCAGAAACAAAAAGATAATTTAGATAAAGTTTTCGACAACCTGAGAATGCCATTGGAAGAAAAATACACTTCTGATTCGAATGAAATTTTCGAATATATCAGTAATTCTATCTTATTAAGAGTTGAAGAACTTCTTCCGAAAGTTGTATTTTGGGAGCATAATGATAAATTTATTCTACAATCTACTACACTATTTAAAGATATAACTTCAAAAAGTTCCTTAGATGAAATTTCCAGACCGTTGGTCAATTTGTTTAGAATAGGATTGGGAATCAAATCACTTGCTGAGCTTAAAGTTAAAATCTCACAAATTCCTCAAATTTGCAGTCAATTAAATAAAAAAATGAATAAAAAAGTAAATGAATATCTAAGTAATGTCTGGACTGAATATGATCAGAAATTAAATATTTCTCTAGAAAATGATCGCATTCGAGTTGAGATTTATGATCCTAAATATGAAAATGCAAGTTTTTACAATATGGAAGAGAGAAGTCAGGGTGCAAAAACTTTTCTTTCTTTTTTGTTTACAATAGGAGCTGAAGCTAAACACGGAATTATAAAAAATTCGATACTGATACTTGACGAACCAGAATCTCATCTTCATCCTTCCGGAGTGCGGTATTTATTAAAGGAACTCAAGAGAATAGCAGATAAAGATAATCAAGTGATATATGCCACACATTCAATTTTTATGATTGATAGATCTAATTACGATGGGCATTATATAATTTCTAAGAAAAATGAAATTTCAAAGATAGAACCATCTTGCAAGGATAGGAAAGGTTTCTTTATGCAAGAAGAAGTCTTATACTCAACTTTAGATATAGATCTGAGTAAGGAATTTTCATCAACCGGTAGTATCAACTTTGTTTTTGAAGGTGATGGTGATGTTGAATTATTTAAGCATTATTACTCAAAAATATTATCAAAAAAACCATACAAGCTTCAAGATGTGTCTTTTTTTCATGGAGGAGGATGTAAGAATATAAAGAAATTCTTAATAAATAAACCAATACAACTTGGAACAAAATGGATATTTGTATTAGATAAAGATACACCTGCAAATAAATTGAAAGAGTTTATTACTGGTAGATATAAAAGCTATATAAATGAAGACATTTTTGTTTCTCAATATAATGTCGAAAGTAAGTCAGGTGAAATTGTTCTTGAAGATCTTCTAGAGAAGAAAATTATCCTTGATTGTTATAAAAAAATATTTGAAAAATACGAAATTGGATATTCAGATGTTCGTGTTAATGAGCAAAAAAAAGATCTGAATTTTAACGAGTATAGTAAGAAAATTATAACTTCTGAAGTATTTCAAGAAGATTATGATAATGCTAAAGGCGACTTTAAAAAGATATTAAATTCAACAATAGAAGAAAAACTATCTAAAATAAAAAGTGAAGATGAATTCAAAAAAGTATTTCCAGATTATCTTAATTGGGTTAAATCGGTGATTGATTCATTCGATGATAAGAAGATGGAAAAAGCTCCTGGAATTTAGAAGGAAGAGGTGAATTTTCAGGTTTGATTTTTGACGGAAGTAAGTATTGTTTTGTATTTTAGTAGATAAAAAAAAGGAAATATAGGATTATAATTAATTTTGTTTTTTGATCACATATCTATGGGTGCATTAATTTCAAGTTCCACGAATAAATTTAATTTGCCGTTGTTCATGTTGGTCTTGATCTCTTCTATACTCCCAGATGGTCCTATCATTTTTATTGGAGGACCTGGAACAATTGAATATTTATTGCACAGATCGTATTCACATTCTATATTATTAGCGCCTGTGTATTCATTTATTCTCACATTATTGATGTTTACATTATTTAAGAAATATTTGAAAAATAAATTTATTGTTCTATATTCATTTTCACTTCTAGCTGTTTTGTCTCATATCTTATTGGATCTCATAACTCCATTTGGGATTGAATTGTTTTATCCATTCTCAAACAAACTTTATAGTTTAGACATATTACATTCATTCGATCCAATATTTTTAAGTATCTCGATAATTGTATTGATTACTTTTGCATGTTTCCTGTATACTAGAAATATAAAATTTAGAACTATCACTCGAATTTTGTCATTTTTGTATATATTTTACTTCATTTTTACTTTAATTTCTAAATTATACGTATCGAATAAATACAAAGAATATCTCGCTGATAAAATTCCTCAAGCTAATTATATCTCTACAATACCTCGTACATTTTGGAGATGGAAAGGAATTGCATCCAATAAAGATAATTATTATGCTATAGTTGAAAATAATGGTATTATTTCCCACAGTATTTACAATAAAAAGACTGATATTCCCAATACAATTCAAGAAGATTTAACTTATAAAAAATTTATGAAGTATGCTAGATATCCAATAATGACACTTGAAAATAATAAAGTAATATTTAGTAATCTAATTTATTCACCAGATACTTACAAGCTCTCTTACAAACTTGATAAAAATTATGATATTGTGGAAGTTAATTTAACAGGATTTAATATTGAAGATAAGCACTACTAAAGGAGGAAATATGCCAGACGAGCAATTGATTTATGAAACACAAAGTGAAAGAAGAATGCGAACGTTAAAATCACCCATTGTATATTTAATTGGAACTTTATATGCGGGTGTAGTAGCTGGTACATTCTTGAATTCTATGTCAGAAATAAAAATTTTAGTGGAAATCCTTGATAAAATGGCCTATTTGAGTTTCTCGTTTGTTTTTTTTATTAACGCTACGAGCTTGGTTCTATTTTATATTTACTTATTGTCTCCTCTTGAAAGGGATTCGTTTGATTTTGCTTTAACAGTCACATTGTCATTTCTTTTTGTTGTAGCGTATTTAGTTACTTTTCTAATATTACCTAATGGATATTTATCTTATTCCTTTGGTTTTATTGGTATTGGTTCTGTCTATTTACTGGCTTGGGTGAAATATTTTAGGATATTTAACTGTTTTCATAGCTTAGTTAATAAACATTATGAAGATAAACCAAAAACTAAACAGCAAATAAATATTATACTTGATGAGTATAGATTTATAAGGATATTGAAGAATAATTACACAAAAACATGTCAAGCTACGATAGCATCATTTGTGATAGCTGGAATTATTATTTCAGGTGAAATGTTTTACTTTTCAAAGCAAAATAATGATTCATGGTTATTGTCATTGGGTATTTCATTTTTTGCAATATATATGATATTTACAATTGTATATAATACGTCCTCAGTATTAGATCCTAATAATTTAAAAAAGTATGAGCAGTCTGACAATGATTTTCATAAAGAGTTTACTCGTAAGATAAAGGAATCATAAGAAATAATAGTATGAGTATTTCCAATGAAAAAGAAAAAAGAACCAGAGCAACTAATTCGTGGCAAAGAATTCCACAAAAAGATACAAAAACAATTGGAATTGGAAGCCCCTGGTATTGTTATGTCTGAAAAAACAATTCAGAAGAGAAATTTACGTAAAGGTAGAATAGATATTTTGGTTGATGTTGAAAAACCTAGTGTATGTGGTGCCATTCTTGAGATAAAAGCTTCTGATTGGGATAAAATGACAGATGTTGCGGTACGCAGAAATATCAACCGACAAGCAAACCAAATTCGTGGTTACCTTGAATCACAATTCGATGGTGGTGAATATGTCCCGACAGGATTAAAGAAAGATCTTTGTATAGGAATAATATTCCCGAGAAGACCAAAGTCAATGGATAGGCAGTTATTTATAGAAGAAACTTTTTTTAACTAAAGATGTTACAGTCGTATGGGAAGATGAAAGTATTGAAGTCAAAAGAGCTAGAAGCATGTAGTGATTTGAAGTGACGAATATGATAAAAAAATTAGAAAATGGAGGTACAATATGAGTGGATATAAATTTGAACTAGAAAATAATGATGAAATACTAAAAATCAATTCACCTAAGAAGAGTTTACGTGGTCCATACACCGTAGTTTGTAAAGATTTGATAGAACGTTGGGCAATTGTTACGATGGATTGGGAAGGTAACCCAAGATTAGGGATAAGATGGTTTTGGGGTGAGAATGGAAATCCAATATCAAGAAGTTTTCCTACATGGTTTGTAATACCACCTTCTTTAAGTAAGAATATTTTATCTGGAATACCGATAGATCATCAAATTAGTGGCAAAATCGATGAATTTCTCCAAGGTAAGATTACTGGTATTGACTTGAAAGGTGCGCAATAATTATCTAATTGCAGTTTCGTTAAAATTTGCTTATTCTGCTTGAATAAGCATAGCAAAATAATAGTTTATTTAAAGATTATAAGATAAAAGGAGACAAATGGCGAAGACAGAATTGAGAAATTTTTATCTTGAAAGGTTGGCTTTTGTTAATGATCAACTATGTTATTTCCATTTTGCTGATCAAGAGGTTAAAAAAAATTTCAGCAACCTTAATAATTTAAAATCTAAGAACTTGACTTCAGAACTGTTTGTTAAAAATCCATACTCAAAACGAATAAATGTGATTTTTGAGGATTTGTTAAAATTTCGAGAAAGAGCAATGGGAATTAGTAATGGAATGTCATTATCGTTTGGAGTTGAACACTTAATATACTATTTGGATGAAGTTAGGGAATTAAAGCTCAAGATATCTCATGCAGCTGAATCGGATTTAAAAAATGATACACCCGAAGATAGGATGCAGAATAACTTGAAGCATTGGGGTTCTAAGAAACCCGATAAGGCAATATTTAAAACTATAAAATATTTTCGATTAAGGCGCAATCATATTATTCATGCTAGAACTGATTTAACTGAGAAATTCGAACGTTTTTTGCGTAATGAAAGTCATTACCTTAATAGTTTTTGGACTTCTAAAACTTCACTAGAGGATCTTGATTTTTCCTCAAAAAATGTGATAGAATTTAGTGTGCCAGAAATTTATACGTGTGCAAAGCTTTTGAGAATATGTTTGGAAGAGGTTGACAAAGCAATTTCTTTTACTTTTACAAGAGAAGATCTTGTAAAATATATGGCTAAGTCAATACTGGAAAAGGATAAACATTTAAAAGGCGCAATAAAACCTTTATCGAGAAAAGTTCGTGGTAGTCTAATTTACCATTTTAATACTGATATTGGTAGTGAATTTATAAAATCAAGCCTTGAATCATTGTTTGAGGATGTATGAAGATATACAATCTAACAAACTGACAAATTTGATAAAAGCAGAAATAATAAAAGAGAAAAATATGTCTAAGACTGGAGAAAAACCTGGAAAAGGTACATACACTTGTACAAAATGTGGTCAGAAAGTAACACTTGATGATAATTCCGATAAGTTACCACCTTGCCCTTCTTGTCATGGAACAAATTATCGTCCATAGAATTCTTAGTAACGGATAGAGCGAAAAGCAAAGTTCTCACATAGTTTGTCAAAGTGAGTCCTCTATATGTTTTTAAATTAAACCATTAGCAAAAATTCAAGAAGTAAGATATATTCTTTATAAGTATCATTTTGTTAAAATATTCCTTTGTAAAGATTAGCTAAAATTTAAAAGATTCGGGCTAATACCTTTTTTGTGTTGTTAAATTCGATATAACTTACTATATATTTGTCATTTAACTATGAATTAAAATTTGAGGAATTTCAAATGACTAAAAAAATGCATTTATTG
>JAQICF010000182.1 GCA_027858795.1 Candidatus Delongbacteria bacterium
CAGAGTTGTTTTTCCAACCTGCCGTGCTCCATAAATTATAACTGCTTTTTTCTTATGAAAAGAATTTATGATATTAGATTTTATTTTGCGATCAAACATATTAACTCCTTAATTTAATATAAATTAGGCAATCGTACTTCCCTAATTTAATACAAATTAGGCAACTTGTCAAGATTCGTTTTTTTATCTTCTATTAAATATCAATCTCAAATAAAATGGTCTTGAATACCGGTCTGTTAAGAAATGTCCATTCACCTTTGATTTTTTTAAACCCTAACTCTTTGTGAAATTCCTGTGAAGTAATATTTCTAGGATTTGTATAAAAATATACTTTCTTTTCATCTGAATTTTCTTTAGCCCATTGAATCCTTATTTCAGTAAGCTTTGAACCAATTCCCAATCTCCTGTATTCTTCATATACTCCCAGACCTAACAAATACCAACCTGAGGGAGTATTTATGTTCTTGTAATCTTTATATTCTTCACTCTTAAAGTTACAATGCTCTACAAATGAATATCCAACAATTTTCTCGGGGAAATCACTATTCGATCTATCAATTAATGAAGCAATGAAGAATTCATTCTTATTTAATCTTTTATCTTCAAATCTTTTCTTGAAGTATTCATATTCCTCTTCATAATTGCCTCGTTCTCCTCGTCTGGCAGTATTGATTTTTGCTATTTCAGCAACATCAGAGAAAACTGATTTTCGTATAATCAATTCATGTTTTTTATAAAATTCATTGCGATCCATTGTATTATTCGGTTCGTATTCCACAAAAAAAGCCATAAGTTATTACTCCGTTATTTATTCCAATCAGCTTCAATATATTCAATCACAGCATCACTATTATGATGACCTATTATCAGGTCTGCCCTATTCAAAACATCCTCATGTGCATTCTTAACTGCAACAGAAAAGTCAGATGCTTCAAACATAGCCAAATCTACTGGTTGATCTCCGAAGCTGACAATTTTATGATCTTCATATCCACATATTTCTTTAAGATACGTTATCCCATTTGATTTTGAAGCTTTTATTGAATGAATTGTAAGCCAGTGATATCCAGGAGTTTCTAACGATTCTGTTACATTAACACTAATATCATTTAAAAATCTATCTTCCAAAGTGCACTTTAATTTTTCAAGCTGCTCTAGTTTATCAATTACAGTAAGCCCCATCCATTTTTCATCTAATATTTCTTCAATGTCAATATATTTTTCTAATCGTGGATCATTTTTTAATTTACTGTTATCATAATACCAAGCCATACCTTCATTCAAGATCTCTTTGAAGTACAAATTATCTTTTTTACCATGAGATAAAATAACCGGAGAACTCCCGCTATTTTCAATTATTCCAATCAATTCGTTTTTTATAGTGCCTAAGATATCATTAAAGACTAATTTTTCTTTTGTTACAAAGTTAGTAATGAATGCTCCGTTCAGCTCAATAACAGGAAGGTTTAAGTTTATTCCATCAAATAATGGTTTTATTGCTTCTATACTCCTTAATGTTGATACAGTAAATAATAGTCCATTATCCAATAATTTTATAAGTACTTCTCTCGTTCTATTACTCAATTTTGATTCTGTATTTAGAAATGTACCATCCAAATCAGTTCTGTCAATTGTTTTATTCATGTTTTAAACCTTATTATTCCATTTTGTCATAATACACAGTATTCTACCATATAGTTTTACGACTTATTATTAGCTTTTAGCATTTTCAAATGTTCTTCCAGAAGAAATATTTCTTTATCCTTTAAACCCTTTTCAGAAAATTTGCCTGCAACACGATAAACATATTTTGCAAAAGTCTTCTGATCCTTTTCTTCAAAAACTTTTTTCAAGGCCATCGTGATAAAATCATGATCAATTTCTTTGTTGTTGAAATGGTAAAAAATATTTATAAAATAATTATGTGTTCTATTCAGACGGAATTGGAATCTATTTTCATTTGAGGAACTCGGATATCCGATCTTTGTTGCCAATTTCTGTGAAGCGATATTATCGTAATCAGTTGCCCAGTGTGGTATATACTTATTCTCAAGACAATGATCTATGTAAGCAATTGCACATTGAGTGGAGTATCCTTTATTTCTCTCATTGTCATCATAAGTATCAATCCATATTTCGTAATAAAGATTATCAGAAACATCACCGGAATAGGCAGAACTAACAACTTTTAAATTTTTTAGTATGCAATAACCAAATCCTTTCTTTAGGTAAGTGTCAATATTTTCCCAAGATTCAAAAACTTGATCTTTTAATGCTTTATTTTCATCTGCTTCTAAGATCTCTTTATTGATCTTACATAGTTTATAACCTTCAGGAAGAGTTTTAGGAAATCTGCTTTTGAATTTTGAATAATGATCTTCATCAAATTCTCCAATCCATCTGCTGCATTTGAGTAAATATTTCTCTTCAATAACTTTATCGTAAAGAGGTTCCCAGTATTTTTCATTGAAAAATGAGATCAGCAATCCCATATCTTCACCTTTCAATCGTAGAACTGGGACAATGAATTCGTCAATTGCTTTTTTAAAATCTTTATTGAATTTATCAATATCTTTTATTTGACCAAAGATGCTTACTAAGTTATTATCATTAAAGATAAAAGCAATTGTAGGGTTTGTCTGACTATCAGCGAATACTTTACCCTTAGTATTTCCATCTAAAATAGAGTTTACTGAAACTTTGTATTTGTATTGATTGATAAACTTTTTGAGAACTGGATAGTTTTCTTTTTTTATTAGTTCGAACATATTATTTTTTCATCCTTATAGCTACTTCCATGACATTCTTTCCAAGAATCTCTGCCTGTTTCAATCTTCTTTCCTGATGAATTATTTCACCTGCTTCTGAAGCTTTTGCAGTAACTCCGTTTAGCTCTCCCGGAACGCAGATCATTCCATAGCTCAGCATCCATGTATATATTGTTTGAATAGTATTCGCTTGACCGGCACCTGTACCTGCTCCGACAGCCATTGCTCCACCGGGTTTCATTTTTAGTGGATACAATGAGTGGATTGCATAAATTCGTTCAAGTGCTGCAGATAATTTTGAAGAAAATGTTCTGTTGTAAACAGGGCTGGAAATAATAACAGCATCACATTCAAAGAATTCTTTATATATCTTGTGCATATCATCATCTATAACGCATTTATTATTCTCTAAGCATAATTCGCAACCGTTGCAAGATCTGATATCAAGTTCGCTAAGATCAAATAATGCTACTTCCCAGTCTGCTTCATTGAAGGGTTTTATTGCATGATCGAGTAAGACTCTGCTGTTGCTATTTGGTCTTGGTGATCCGCTTATTGCTAATATTTTCATTTATAGTTCCTTGGGTTAATCTTTTCATACTCTAACTTAAAAGAAGTTATACTTTTCTTAGCTTTCTTAAATTTCTTAACATATTTGCAAATTTCTATTACTTTTTTAATATCATTGTCTGGTGTCATACATCCAAAAATAATTTCTTTTATTGCTTCCTTTGGGAACGATAATTTATTTTGAGAATGAAATACTCTATATTCTTGCTCATATTCCCAGTTTATTGATTTTGTCTGTAAAAATTCTAATGAAGCATTTAGTTTTCCATTTCCTAAATATTTAATGTTAACTTCTGGAAAAGTAGAACTATAGATTACTTTATGGAATGTTAGAAAAGTATAATTGTCGTTCCAATAATTTAGCAATTTTTTTAAATCAAATAAAATACAAATACCTCTATGCTCATCAGCATAGTGAGACCACAATAATATTTCTTTAGCTTTTACATTTTCAACATCACTAAAACAAGAGATCCTTTGAGATTTAGCATAATCATTGAATAATGAAGCAAACGTCTCTTTTACATAATCATCTTCCCAACCTTTAATTTGCTCTTTTCTAATATGTGATTTATTATTATAAATTGTGTCAAAAGGATCATTAAATTTATCAGGAGATGAGCACCAGATATACCTATTTCGCAAACAATCTTCTAGATTTTTATTGATTTTATGGAATTTAGATATGATTTTTGGTACTTGATTTTTATTGATCATATCTAAGTAATGCTTTACAACTGAATTCTTATAGTCATTAGAAGGTTTCATTTTATATTTCCCATTCTGCTGCTTTGAAATCCGTTTTACTTTCTTTATTAAATAGCTTTGGTAAAATACTTCTTAACCAAGGTTGAGTATTTAATTTCAAAGCTTCTTCGAGAGTAAAATATTTTAATTCTTTAGCTTCATTATCAATTGCTTCTAACTTTCCACCTTTTTTTACAGCTTCAAAAACAGTCATTATGTAAGAAGTTCTATCTCCATTTGGATAATTCACGACAAATTCAGATCCACCATAAACACCTTTAATACTGACCAATTCTACGATCAACCCGGTTTCTTCATGCATTTCTCTAACAGCTGCATCAGCAGGAGTTTCACCAGGTTCAATTGATCCTCCCGGAGCAACCCAGGTATCTGTATCTCTGTGAAGCATCAGTAGTATCTTCCCTTCTTCGTTAAAAGTACAAATTGTAACTGAAGGCATTTGTAGAAGTGCATTTCCTGCAATTTTACGAATGTCTTTAATATAGTTCATTTATATCCTCTCTTATTATTCTATAACTTTAAACCCATTCTCGTTAAGAATTATAGCTTGTTTGTCACTAATAGCTATAAATGGCAATGAAAAATTAGTTTTGAATTTATTCATCCAACTTTCATTTGGTTGATTATAATGCACTAAGAGATATGCTTGCAAGTATCCAAGTCCCTCTGTTTTTATATTTTTTGCGTCATCAAGAGAAATGTTTGGTGTCATTATAATACTTCCTGCACTTACACCTACATATATCTTATTTTTGGAAATCATACTGTCGATTATTGAATCAAATTTATTTCTTCTAATAATTGTAAGCAAATGAGATGTTTCTCCACCTGTAAAATAAATAACATCATAAGACAACGCTTCATCTATTGTCATTTTGTATTCAAAATCATAAATTAGAATATTTGATTTCTTAATACCTGATTCTAAAAGTTCATCTTTACATTTATCAACATAAAACTTTGCTTCTTTACTTACAGCAGCTGTTGGGATAAAAAGAACTTTAGTTTCACAAACAGGTTTATCAAGTAAATTTAGGAATTTATCTCCGATATTTTTATTGCTAAATCCTGCTGATGTTAATAATACTTTCATGGTTTATCCTCTTTTCCTTGATTTTACAATTAAGAATGTCGGTATGTGATAATCTTTATTAGGCTTATCTTTCTCAAACTTAAGATCAAGTTGTGATTCAATTATCTTTTCAATAATCATTCCTTTAGATATCAGTTGATTAAGGTATGTGCTTAAAGTTCTGTGGTTATATACATCATTCGTTTGCTTTACCTGAACTTCTTTGAAGTACTCTTCAATCTCAATATGTCCTTTATTTTCAAAATCTATTTCTTTTTTATATTCGTTCGTTTTATGATCAAGTATTACAGGTGTAAAGCAGGGATGCAAGATTGAAAATACTAAAACACCATTTTCTTTTAAGCTTTCAACACAAATTTTCAAAGCTGTTTCAAAGTCAGGGATATCCATAAATACATTTATAGCGATTACAGCATCGTAAAATTCCGTTCTCTGAGTGAAAGAGCAAATATCTTCTTTCAAATATTCAATTCCCAGTTTATCTACTTTTTCATATCTGATCGCAAAATCAATCATATTTGAAGGTTCAAGTCCGGTAACTATTGCACCTTTCTTAGCCATAATTCTTGAAAAATAACCTTCACCGCAACCTGCATCTAAAACCTTTCTGCCTTTTATATCTCCAAGACAATCTAATATATTTTGATTCAGTAATTCTTTATGCCAGAAATCCCCTTCATCCTTATAGTTTTTGAAGAATTCAGATCCAAAATCTTTAGCATTTTCTGACCAGGCTTTTATATTTTCTTTATTGTTTAGCTTCATGACATATCCCACACTTTTATGAACTCACCAGTTTGGAAATTATCACTACTCAGTACTTCAATAACTTTATCAGCTACAAATTCTGCAGATAACAATGCCCCATTTTCCTTAAAATCAATAAACCTGCTCAGCTGAGAAAAATCTTCTTTATTTGACTGCCTGATATCATTCTGCATTTCAGTATCCATAATTCCAGGATCGAATGAAATGACATTAACAGGGAATTCTTTTTTATTCTGTTCCACATTTACGCATCTTGTAAGCATATCCAACGCAGCTTTAGAACTGCAGTAGGTACTCCACCCATCATAAGGTTTCTTTGCTGCTCCAGATGAAATATTGATAATCCTTTTTTCACAGCTGTAATTTAAAGTTCTTTCTATGAATTTCGA
>JAQICF010000229.1 GCA_027858795.1 Candidatus Delongbacteria bacterium
TTTCCAAAAGGACCAAACTCCTTACCATTAATGATCAAAAATTCTTTATTGTCATCTTTAATGATTCCAATTAATTTTTTAAACGATGCATTTTTAAATGAATATAGCCTTCCATTTGGAGTAAATGAAACATTCTCAACCACAGTAAACCCACCAAATACATCGTTTTTTACTTGAGCAAAGTATAGCCCATTCTTTTTATAAACAAATACAAAATTGTCTCCTCTAGGAGATATGTAAAAATTAGCTTCTACAAAATTTTCTTCTGAAGCATATTCACATATTCTATTTATTTCCATTTGTTTATCTATCTCTTTAATTTTCTTTTTGTGTCATTGCGAGGATCTTTGATCCGTGGCAATCTATTATTTAATTCGAAGTGGGAAGGCGTGGGAGCCTTCCCCTACTGACCACTATCTATTGTACCGGGATTGATATTATAAATTCACTTCCCTGCCCAAATTTACTTTCCACAGATATTTCACCTTTGTGTGATACAACAATCTTCTTAACTATTGGAAGACTAATTCCTTTTGTTTTTTCTAAATCAGATTTATTAAATTCAAATAAAGATTCTATTTCATCATCTGTCATTCCAATACCACTATCTTTTATTCTGAAAATAATATTAGATTCTTTATAATGAAGATAAAATTCTACATCTGAATTTTCTGATGAATATTTTATCGCATTTTCCAATAAACTGAAAATAGCTATTCTCAATTTTACTTTGTCAACATATATATCTATCGGTAAAATATTGTCATGAAAAAATACTAGATTAACTGATTTTTTAACATACCATTCTTTTACATCTTTAAAACATTCATTAACATAATCAAGAAGATTGACTTTAGTATAATTCAGTTTTAAAACTCCCGAAGTAATATCTGTTACATTCATAAGTCTTGTAAATATGTCTTGCATATTTTCTGAAGTTTTTAATATTTTCTCTAATATTTTAATTTTATCATCATCTGTTTCAGAATCCATTTTATTTATAAGTATTTTTGAATTACTTAAGACTATTTGTGCTGTATTCTTAAAGTCATTCATTGCAATTTCCATAAATTTACTCTTTGCATTATTCAACTCTTCTAACTCTTCTTTCTGATTTTTCACAGTAGAATAAAGACCTTTGAGTTCATTATTTGCTTCCTCGATCCTATCTGACTTTTCCTTAATCACTGTGTGCAAGTTTTTAAGTTTAAGAACATTTTCAATCCTCAAGACGAATTCATCTGGAATAACCGGTTTATTTACAAATTCTATAATCCCTGAACGAAGTGCATCCTTTCTCATCTCGTCATCGACATAACCTGTAAGCATTATTGTTGGAATATCTTTGGTATCTTCTCTTTCTCTTAATTTCTGCAATAATTCTATGCCACTCATACCGGGCATCTTACCATCACTGACAACAAGATCAAACTTATGTTGGTCAACCATCTTTAATGCTTCATCACCACTATTTGCAAAAAAAAGTTCCCAATCATTTCTCTGAGTATGAAAGATCCTTTTAATGCCATTCAAAACAGGCTGCTCGTCATCAACGAATAATATATTTACATTCTTTTCCATCAGTGCACCTCTGTATTATATTTTAAATTCTTCTATTGGTAATTTTATTATAAATGTGGTACCAATCCCTTTTTTCGTGTCAATATCAATACTTCCATGATGTTTGTTAATTATGATATCATAACTAATAGCTAAACCCTGCCCTGTACCCTTCCCAACATCCTTAGTTGTAAAAAATGGTTGGAATATTTTTTCTTTCAATTCTTCAGGAATCCCTCCACCAGTATCAGAGATCTTTATCAATACAAAATCCCCTTCTACGCTCGTTGATATTTCAATTACTCCCTTCGCTCCTTCTTCTCCAATAGCATCAGATGCATTCGTTATCATTTTGAGAAAAAATTGATTGATATCACCTAAGTGACATTTTACTTTAGGTAACTTTTCATCAAGATTAGTTTTAACTTCAGATGTATACTTCCATACGTTCCTAGTAATTGTAACTGTAGAATTTATAGCTTTGTTTATATCTGCATACTGCTTATCAGCTTTACCCGGATGAGAAAAATTCTTCATTGCAGCTACGATTTCTCTTACTACTTTCAAACCACTTATACTTTCTTCTATAGATTTGGGTATCTCTTCACTTAAAAATTTCATATCTATCTTTTTAAAATCTTCGTTCAATTCTTTAATATTTTCTAAATCAAAAGAACCTGCTATATTAAATTTTACAATCTTATCAATTATTGGAATAAATTGTAAAAAAGAATCTTTAATAAACATAGTATTGTCAGTTAAATATTGCAATGGGGTATTGATTTCATGTGCTATTCCAGCAGCTAAAGTACCAACACTTTCCATTTTTTGAGCATGTCTAAGTTGATTTTCCATCTGAATTCTTTCAGAAATATCTCTTTTCACTGCAACAAAATTGGCGATTAAACCTTGTTCATTTAAGACCGGTGATATAGCGGCCTCTTCTTCGTAAAGCTCTCCATCTTTCTTCTTATTTATAAAAGTACCTTTCCAAGTATTACCGGTTTTGATCGTCTCCCAAAGATTTTTATAGAATTTTTCATCTTGTCTTCCACTATTTAAAACTGACGGAGTTTTACCTATAACTTCTTTTTTAGAATATCCGGTGATCTTTTCAAAAGATGGGTTTACAAATTCTATAATACCGAAACTATCAGTTATAACGATCGCATCAGGAGAATAATCGATAGCAATTGTTAATTTTTTTCTTTCATCATCAGCTTTTTTTCTCTCTTCGCGTAATTTCCATAATTTATTAACATTTTCCGCTGTTTCAGGTAGTTTCATAAATGCCTGATTTGATTTCAGCACATAATCTGCTGCTCCAGCTTTCATAAGATCTACAACGATCTCTTCACCACCAAAACTTGTCATTATTATTACAGGAATGTTTTCTTTAATAAATTTATCCTGTAATATTACTTTTCCATTTCCATCAGACAAATTAAGGTCTGAAATTATAAGATCCGTATTTACAATATTTTTAAATGCGTCTTTTAAATTATCAACTATACTTAATTGAAATTTATTACCGTGTTTTATAAATGAGCTTTCAATCAGTAAAACATGATCTGGATCGTCTTCTACCAGTAAAATTCTTATTGCTTTGTTCACCATTATTTTCTCAAATTAATTATTTTATTTTGTTCAGCAATTTCTTTAAATCAAAAGGTTTTTCTAAAATATCTTCTGTATAAGCAGGATTGTCTTTAAATTGTAATAATTTCTCATTCCCATATCCTGACATTAAAATAACATCAATCTCATTTCTTTCTTGCAAAACATAATTTTTCATATCAAATCCATTACCATCTTCAAGCATTATATCTATCAATACTATATCTATTTCACCTTGAAAATTATCTATCGTATATTCAGCTATCTTACAACTTGGTGAATAAAGAACTTCATATCCCGCTTTGAGTAACATTTCACCTATCGTTATCCTTACATCTGTATTATTCTCAACCACTAGTATTGTTTTATTAGATGTATGAACATATTCTGTGAGATTATTTTCTAATTCATTACTTACAACTCCACTATGCTCTGGGAAAAATACTTTAAATTCTGTTCCTATAGAGATTTCAGAATCTACTTCAATTACTGAATTGTTCTGATTTAGAATATTATACACTGTTGACAGTCCTAATCCTGTTCCTTTACTTTCAGATTTGGTTGTAAAGAAAGGGTCAAATATTTTTTCAAGAGTGGATTTATCCATACCCGTTCCAGAATCTTTAATGCTTAAACATATTAATTTATTACCTTCATCTAAATTTTTAAAACTTCTTAATATCTTATTATCAACTGTTGATACTTCAACCTTTAATTTTCCACCATTTAACATTGCATCTTTAGCGTTAACGACTAAATTTATTACTACCTGTTCCAAATGAATCGGGTCACAAAGTACTAAGGATGCATTGTCTGGAATTAGTAATTCAAACTCTATATTCTCGTCAATAACAGCTGATATCATATTATACATTTTCCTTAATGTATCATTCAAATCAAGTAGTATCGGTTCAAATTTATGCTTTCTACTTAGAGTAAGAAGTGACCTTGTTAATTTAGATGCACTCTGAGTAGTACCGATAATACTATTTAATCTTTCTTTCGTTTTATTTGAGAGATTTTCTTCTAAAAGCGATAGCTGAGCAGAAACTAAGATGATTTGCAAATAATTATTATAGTCGTGTGCAACACTTCCGGATAATCTTCCGATCGCATCCATTTTCTGTGCTTGAAAGAACATATCTTCTAATTTTTTATAAGTCGAAATATCTCTTATTGTTCCCACAAACTTTAAATCATCATCTTCTTTGTTTTGTATCTTCGAAAGATTCATAGAACATTTAATTTCGATACCTTTGGCATCTATAAGATCAATTTCAAAATTCTTCAATGTCTCTCCTGACATCAGCTTTACTTGAATCTTTTCGAAAATTGTTTTGTCTTTGAAATAATAGCTCAATAAAGAACCTTTCATTTCAAATCTATTATAACCTAATATATTTTTGACTGATGGAGTTATATCTATTATCTGCCCTAGATTCGTAATCTCAAAGTATATATCTTGGATACTCTCAAACATCATTCGATATTCTTTCTCACTAGATATCAAAGCTTCTTTTAATATTTTACTTTCCAAGATCTTTGTGTGTCTTGTATGTAATTTGATTATTTGTTCATATAGTGTTTTATAATCTTTAAACTTTGGAAAAAAATCCATAGCTCCTAATTTCATAGCTTGTACTGCTGTTTCAACTAAAGTGTCTGCTGTTAAAAATACCACAGCATAATTATCGATTTTATCCGAAAGTCTTTCCATTATCTCAAAACCATCTAAACCAGGCAACTTATAGTCTAGCAGAACAACATCGACATTGTTATTATTATTTTTCAGATACTCATATGCCTCAACCCCATCACTGATTACCTTAAGCTCGATATTATCAAAATATAATGCTTTTGAAATCAAATAAATATCATCCTCGCTATCTTCAACGAGTAAAATCTTTAGCTGATTATTATCTAATTTTTCCACAACGATTCTCCAAGGTGTTATTTAGGTTTATCTAAAAAGTACTTAATTTTATCTTCTTATAATATAATTGATCTAAGTATGCAGTGCAATATCTTAATTCTAAGTTTTATACTTTTCTAATTTAATAATCATTTGCCTTTCCATTTCATCTCCTTTTTTTGTGGATCAATACTATTTTTTAGCTTCATTATAAAAGGGAAGTAATTTCCATTGCTTCTCTTTTTACTGTTAATTTTGAATTTACTCCAATTTTCTTTAATCATTTGAGTATAACGTTAAGTTAATGGTATCCTTATAAATTCCCTTAGGTACTACCTTATTATGAGATATTTCTTCATTTAACACCTCTCTATTCTTACTTACCTTTATTATATGCTAATAGTGTGCCAATTCAATATACAACATTATTTCAGCTCATGAGAGCAACTCTCGATACTATTATTATGACATTCCAACTATTTTCAGTATTAAGTTTTTTAGTGTCCAAAAAAATGATCACTTTTGATG
>JAQICF010000129.1 GCA_027858795.1 Candidatus Delongbacteria bacterium
TACTTTACTGATTCTTCAGCTTTATTCTTAGCTAATTTAGCATTCAATTCTATCATATTAAGATAATCGGGAGTATGTTCTAACTCTATATCGACTATTTTAATATCTTTCTTCCCAAATATGTGAGGAAATTCTTTTTGCCAGTTGAAAGCTTTATCTCCGGCAACTTCAGGATCATCAATTAACGAATTTCCACACTTTATATTATTGGATAGGGTAGAGAGCTTTCTGCCTTTCCTGGCAGTTCTCAGCCATAGAGAGAGTTTAGCAATTTCTACTGATTCTTCATTTATATCTACACCGTAAAGGTTATGCTCTAAAATATCATTCTCATCCTGTGGTATTACTAGTGTTCCACCAGATAGCTTTGTTGTTAATTCATCAATATAAGCATGTTCTTTAATTAAGAATTCTAAAGCCTGATTGAGAAATGCACCTGACCCACAAGCAGGATCGCAAATTGTTATATGTAACAACCAATCTCTGTATTTGTTAAGCTTATCCAAAAGAACTTTTCTTGTTTTTAATTGCTTAGAACTTACGAAGTCTTCATCTTTTATATCAAATTCAACCTTCTTTTCTTCACAGAGTTTTCCCACAGTATTTTCAACGATATATTTGGTAATGTGTTTTGGAGTATAGAAAACACCATCCTTTTTCCTTTTAGTGTTTTTCTTGTCAATTTCTTTACCCTCGAGTTCTGCCTGTAATTCTTCCAGTTCGTTTAAAGAATGTTCAAAAATATGACCGAGGATATTAACATCGACTTCCGTAGCAAAATCATAATCGCTGAGTTTTTTCGCGTGTTTATAAAGCATTTCGTCATCAATTTTAATTGTATCAAGAATTTCATCGGGTGCAAAAAGTCCTCCATTATATGCGAAAATATCCTCTTTTTCTCCAGTGTTCAGATAATTGAAGTATTTCCTGAAGCGATCTATCAAAGGTATGTATGCATCATATTTATCTTTAAGATCTTTCCATTTGTTAATAATATCAAGGGTTGAATTAGGTGGGAGCAGTTGCTTGTCTTCTGCAAAGAAAATAAAAAGAAATCTATCAAGTAGTTTCTGAGATTTTTTAAACAAAAGGAGTTTATCGTATTCCGGATTAAGAATTATAATATTTCTGTAAACATCATGCTTAAAATTTGAATAATCTTTATAAAGTTTTTTAGTAATTTGTTCTTCTTCAACAATAGAAGCTTTTTTTACTTTCAAAGGAATATCATTTTCAATGCTGAACCTTGATAAGCATAGATAGAGTAGTGCAAATCTTTCTTTAGTTAGATTGAAAAGATCGAATTCGTCATAGCTAACTGTGTTTTCAATATAGAAACGAAGTTTTTCAAAATTTGATGTAATGATGTACTTACAATCAGGCTGATTATTCTTATATCCAAAAGCTTGAGATTCTACTTTGCCTAAATCAGTTGTATCAGTTCCTTTAAGTTCAATTACAGCTACAGCTTTCCCATTTATAAGAATTGCACCATCTGCTTTTTTTGCATCTTTAACATTTTTATATTCAGTAGTAAGATTGAAATTTGGAGTTGGATTCTTTTTATAACCAAATACTTTAACAAAAAGATCATCAAGGAATTCTCCCTGATATTGTTCTTCATTCAAATTACGAATATTTTTTTGAATTTCAGAATCAAGAAAATGATTTGAAAATATTTCATATTTTTCTTCGAGGATATCTTTATTAAGATCGGTGATGAATTTTGCTTCTACAGGTCTTTGGAATAAATTACTCATGTTTTTCTCTCATTTAATAAACTTGATAGCAACATACACTATCAAAAGGTCAAATAGTGACCCTTTGCTATTATTTTGCATATTTTTTTATGTTATGAAAGTAATCTGTTAAATAGATTTATTCAAGTATTAAAACAAAAAAAGGGAGTAGCTTTTAAAAATTCAAGGCAAATCCAATTCCAACTCGATCATTCTTAAAGTCGTAGGTAGGAGCCATCGATATTCTGTATTTCTCTCTCAAATCTGAATTGAAATTTATTGTAGAAATAAAAGCATCAACTAAGGAAGCTGTGTGATTTAAAAATATTGTAGCAAAACCAAATCCAACTGTTTTAATACCGGAGTCATCCACATCGGCAATGTTGAAAATACCATAGATCATTGAACCGAATCCAATAAGTTCAATTGTTTTATACATCCAAGCTCTTTTTGGGTTGCCCCAGCCTGGAAAAATAAGAGATTTTACGCTATTATCAATTGGAGATTGTTTCTCAGCTCTATACTTCTGCCAAGCTAATTCAGATATATATTCCTCTCTGCTCATACCTGCAACTTCCCACTCTTTAACATCTCTATTTTCAGTGAAACCATCTACAGAATTTGATGTTTTAACTTCTTTTATTTCTTTTAATTTAGTTGGTGTAGTGATCTTTTCTTTTACTAAACCTGCAAGTTCCTTAACGGCATTATCGATCATAATGAATAAATCATCATCTGAGCATTTTTTCCTGTCAGTAATAATCTTATCATTCTCACTTGTTTCGACATCTATCATTTTGATTGTGAGAGAGTATGTGCTTCCCGAGTAAGTTCGATTATTTTCCAATAAGG
>JAQICF010000160.1 GCA_027858795.1 Candidatus Delongbacteria bacterium
CTGAAACAAGTTCAGGATGACGACCACCCCGTCAGCTTATAGCTGACACCCCTCCAAAGGAGGGGAACGAAAAACATTGAACAAGGGGTTTCAACCCCTTGCAGTGTAGGGAGTAATAAAAATATGAAGATAAAAGTAATTATTGATAATAAGTCCGGTGTTTGTGGTGGTGTTAGCCGTGCAACTAGGATGATTGAAGATAAAATGAATTCTATAGGTACTGATAATATCTATGTTAATGGAGAATTGTTGCACAACAGACTTGAGATGGAAAGATTAATGGATTGCGGATTAAAAGTTGAAGAAGATGTCCAAAATATAAAAAACGGAATTATTTTTGTAAGAACTCATGGAGTAGCAAAAAAAACATTCGAAATTGCTTCATTAAATGAGAATAAAGTTATAGATGCAACTTGCCCAAAGGTTTCCAAATCTCAAAATATTATTGAAAATCATTTTGAGAAAGGATATCAGATCATAATCGTTGGTAAAGAAGGACATCCTGAAGTGCAAGGTCTTTTGGGTTATTGTAACTACGAAGGTATTTGTGTAATGAAGGAGAATGATCTGGAAAAATTAGATCTCTCAAAAAAATCTTTACTTATAGCTCAGACTACTGTTGCTACTAGCATATTTCAATATTTTATAGATGTTATTTCACCAAAAATTCAAGACCTTGAAATTGCAATGACTATTTGTCCTTTTGTTGAAAAACGAGAGAAAGAGTTAATTGATTTTGCTCAGGAATTTTCAATAATAATATTTATTGGTGGTAAAAATAGCTCAAATACGAAAGTAATGTTTGAAAAACTTAACCAATATAATAGCAGATCTTATTTAATAGAAAATAAAGATGAGATCAATTACAGTTGGTTTAAAGAAAATGATATTGTAGGATTATCGGGAAGTGCATCAACACCGATTTGGCAGATCAAAGAAATTAAAAGTGTAATAGTTGATTATTTTAAAAATCATGATGAGGTATGAGGTATGAGGTGTGAGGTAAGAGGTATAAGGTATGAGGTATGAGGTATGAGGTGTGAGGTATTAAGTGTGAGGTATAAGGTATAAAGTGTGAGGTATAAGGTATAAGTGTGAGGTGTGGGTTATGATTGTTTTTTACATTTGTCCTTATCCCACTGACAAATTATCTTATCATACTTCAAAATTTTTGTATATGCATCTAAAATACAGATTATATATCCAATCAAAATAAATTGTAGTACTTCATATATATCGTTCGGTATATTCTCAATCATCGTAAAAGGTAAAAATTCAAGGATAAATGATATCAGCAATATTACTATGAAAGAAAATAAGATTTGAGTGGTATCCAGAAGTATGTATTTAAATTTTCCTAAATTCAAATATTTTATAAATTCTCTTTTCTCGATCAATTCAGGTGTAAAGATAAAAGCCATTTTTTCAGAAGGTTTTACACTTTTGGGATCTGCTCGGTATTTAGTTAGAACATCAAAAAATTTTTCTTTGTGAGTAGAAATATACTTTTTATGAAAGTGATAATTGATAAGAATCATTATCAACCAACCTAAAAATGTCGCATATATGAAATACATAATCATAAATATTTACCATTATTGCTATTGTATGTTAAAACATATAAATAAATTTTTATTTACACAATAAAAAAGATAATCAAATATTCGTATTTTTTTCAAGTGAATTTGTTACTTTATTTTTTGGTTTCTTTTATATATATTTTTAACAAATTATTTCTTGGGGAATATAAATGAAAAACTATAAATTTGCATTAGTTGGTTGTGGTAGAATATCAGGTAAACATATAGATGCAATAAATGAAATTGAAAATACCAGTATTGTCGCAGTTTGTGACATCAACAATGATAAAGCAAAGGTCGTCTCAGAGAAAATAGGTAATATTAATTTTTATTCCTCTTATGATGAAATGTTGCAAAATGAGGATGTTGATATTGTTAGTATTTTAACTCCAAGTGGTTTGCATGCCATACAAACAATTGATATTGTAAAAAAATATAAAAAGCATATTGTTGTTGAAAAACCAATGGCGTTAAAACTCGAAGACGCTGATGAGATGATCAAAGTATGTGATGCTAACTCCGTCAGATTATTTGTTGTTAAGCAAAATAGATATAACTTACCTGTACAAAAGCTGAGAAAATCTCTAGAAAACGGAGAATTTGGAAAATTGGTTATGGGCACTGTAAGGGTTCGTTGGTGCAGACCGCAAGAGTATTATGATAGAGATGCCTGGAGAGGTACTTGGGAATTAGACGGTGGAGTAATAACAAACCAAGCTTCTCACCATATTGATCTACTTGAATGGATGCTTGGGGAACCAATGTCTGTGATGGCAAAAACAAGAACATATTTATCTGATATTGAAGTTGATGATACTGCCGCAGCTATAATTAGTTTCGAGAACGGAGCAATGGGAATAGTAGAAGCAACAACTGCAACAAGACCAAAAGATCTGGAAGGATCTTTGAGTGTCCTTGGAGAAAATGGAAGTGTAGTGATAGGTGGTTTTGCAGTTAATAAAATGGAAACATGGAATTTTAAAAATACTACAGAAGAAGAAAGCAAATCAATTGTTGAAGAATTTTCGGAGTTGCCTCCTAATGTCTATGGATTTGGGCATCAAAGATATTTAGAGCATGTGATAGATTGCATAGAAAACAATAAACAGGCCCTCGTAGATGGTTTTGAGGGTAGGAAGTCGCTTGAGTTGATCAATGCAATGTATGAATCCGCTGAAACAGGTAAGGAAGTATTTTTAAGATTTCACCCACATAAATCAAGACTTGGAAAGAAGTAGAGAGATATAACGAGATAGTAAAGAGGCAACTTATGATCAAAGAAAACTTAAAAACAGTAAAAGATCGAATAAGTAAAGCTTGTAAAAAAGTTGGGAAAGATCCATCTGATATTACTTTGGTTGCGGTTTCAAAAACTTTTCCTGTAAAAGAGAATTTGTATGCTTATGAATCCGGGCAATATATTTTTGGGGAAAACAAGATAAGGGATCTTGTCTTAAAAAGTGAGCTTCTGAGAGAGAGTGAATATGATAAGGTCCAATGGCACATGATCGGTCATTTGCAATCAAATAAAGCTAAATTTGTAGCTGAACATGTAGATCTATTCCATTGCTTAGATTCATTGAAATTAGCGAAGATATTAAATAAACATAGTAAAAAAATAAATAAAGTTTTAAATGTACTTATCCAGATCAATTCAAGCAGAGAAGAAAGTAAATCAGGATTATTACCTGAAGAATTATCAGATTTTATTATGTCTTTGAATGGTCTTGATAATATTCAAGTGTTAGGTTTAATGTCAATTGGTCAGTTCAATAAAGACCCTGAAGATTCCAGAGATGATTTTAAATTTATGAAAGGTTTGTTTGAGCGAACAAATCAAATGAAATTGCCTTCAAATTGTGAAATGAAGCATTTATCGATGGGAATGAGTAATGATTTTGAAGTTGCAATAGAAGAAGGAGCTGACATTGTTAGAGTTGGCACGGATATTTTTGGAAAAAGGAAGGCAAAATGATATTTCAATTATTTCATACACTTTTAGTCATTTTAATATTTGCAAGATTGATAATGCCATTTTTCGGTATGAATCATGGGCAGCTATATAGTTCAGTATATTTTTATTCTGAGAAAATCCTGACACCGATCAGAAAACTTCTGCCAAGGTCTTCAATAGACTGGTCTCCATTTGTTGCATTGATCTTATTGAATTTAATTATGTCGTTTTTACTTCCTGTAATTACTTCAGCGTTTCAGGGGGATTTTGAAGGTGTAATGTATATATCAGTGGTCAACATATTATCATTAATATCATCAATACTAACATTCTTTTTGATAATAGTTATAGTTAAGATCGTGAACGATCATGTGAATGGTCAATATTCTGGACTAACTTTCTTTATCAACTCTATTACATTAAAGCCAATGAGGTTTGTAAAACGATATTTACCTCAAAATATAAAAAAATATACTGCCTGGGTATTATTAGTTATAATAATTATCTTAAAATTAGTAACTCAAAGATCTATCGAGAATTTCTTATTGAATTTTCAATAAATTCCAAAAGCATTCACAAAGGGATAAAGTATGACTTTAAAGAGAGATAAAATAACTTCAAAACAATTTGGTAAAGCCTTTAATGGATACGATAAAATTGAAGTTCAGGCATTTCAGGAATGGATCGCTGATGAATATGAGTCTTTGAGGATCAATAATATTGAATTAGAAAAAAAGATAAAAGACTATGAAAAAGATTACGAAAAGTATGAAAAAGAGAAAGATGATTTCAAACAAACGCAGATCCAGGCGAAGAAAGATATTGATAGATTAAAAAGAGAGACAACTAAAGAATGTGATATCGCTAAAAGTGAAGCAAAAATGAATGCTCAAAATATTTTAAAAGATGCATACACTCAAACAAAAGATCTTAAGAATGATATTGATAAATTAAATAAGATCAAACAATCGTTCATACGAAGATACCAGACTTTACTCAGAGATCAGCTCGATACTCTTAAAGTATTTCAAAAAGAGTTCTTGGCAGAAGAAGACTCTGTTAAGATCACTTCAAAACCTACATCTAAAAAACACTAATATAAATTATGAAAGATATTTCTATATTAAATTCACTTTCAAAGAAATTGGTCGAATCGATTGGTTTTATCCCGGAAAAAGCCATTGTTTTATCAAAGGGATGGAAAGATAAGGTCGACAATCAGAACAAGATCAATCTTCTATTTGAAGGTGTTTCTATCAATCATAGTTTATTTACAAATATTAGAACTAATGAACTATATGTTCTTTGGGATCATGATAGAATAGATGACGAGCTAAAAAAATTTTTTAAAACACTGATCAGAGTTTTAAAAATATCGGGTGTGAATTCTATTCAAGTTCTTGATGAATGTATTTCAATAGATGACATGCCTGACAGTTTCGTTAGAATTACAGACCATATAAATTTTACTGATGACAATCCATTGATAGGGAAGAACTTTGAGGAGATCGGTCCTAGATTCCCTGATATGAGTCATGCTTACTT
>JAQICF010000163.1 GCA_027858795.1 Candidatus Delongbacteria bacterium
AAGAATTTTCTTTCACAGTTATCCTGAATTTCATCTTTATAGACTTCGACGATTCTTTCTTCCCTGTGTTCTTCTTCAATTATTAATTCATCAGCAGTCAAATAAATATCAATATTATCGATATAAGACTTTGTCATTTCAGGATTTCTCGTAGTGCTGATGCATGAGGATAAAAATAGTGATGTGATAATAAAAATTATGAGCTTATTTTTCATGATTACCTTAGAATGTTATATTGATATTAATACACCCTTTGAAATTAAATATAATAGGGTTGTTTAGCAACAAAAATATTTTGTTTCATCCTCCTGCTAATCGAAAAGTCATTCTAGTTTCTAACTTCTAATTTCAAACAATTTTATTTGACTATACACTATACCTTACATACATTAATTATCTATATTAATTATAGGTCTGATGGTCTAATGAAGAAAAAATGTTTAATATTTTTCACGGTGGGGATTGGAGACTCTCTTATGGTTACACCTGTCTTGGAAAGCCTTAAACCTTTTATGAATGATTATGAATTTGAAGCTCTGACAATGAGCTCACCGATTAAAAGTATTCTATCCGGCAATAAAACATTCAACAAAGTTCACCTAATAAATTTTTTAAAAAAAGGAACTCTCAAAAGTTTTTCTGAAATTCTAAAACTGAGAAAAGAAAAATATGACATGTCTATACTTGTTTTCCCATCGAATCATTTCAAATATCAGATAGTTCACTTTCTTCTCGGAGCAAGACAAAGATATTCATTTGAGTACTACGAAAGAACTTTTCCAAACTTATATTTTCTGTCTCAGAAAAGGATAAAAGAAAATAGAAATGTCCATGCTGTTGAAAATAATTACAAATTATTTGAATTTGCAATAAATAAAAAACTCGACCGTAAAGCAAAAATGAAGATCACTTTGAGTAATAAAGCATTGGCTTTTGCAGATAATTTCATTTCGGATAATAAATTGGAAAATAAAACGATCATAGGAATCCATGCCGGTAGTGATGTAATGAAAAACATGATCAATAAACGCTGGTCCTATGAAAAATACGGAACACTTGCTAAAAAATTCCCTTCCAAAAAATACCACATCTTGATCTTCGGCGGAAAAAGTGAATACGAACTTAACGATAAAATTCATAACATATCTCCAAAGAACTCAACTGTTGTAAAAGGAACAAGTTTTATAAAATCTTGTGCTTTGATAAATAAGTGTAAATGTTTTATAAGTGGAGATACAGGATTAATGCATACTGCTGCTGCATTTCAAATTCCTTCCGTAAACATCTTTGGCCCAACGAACTCAATTTATACAGAGCCATATAAAGCAAAACATATTGTCGTAAAAAAAGATTATGATTGTATACCTTGCTATGAATATTCAAGGATACCTTTATTCTGTACTCAAGATGAAAAATATAAATGCATAATAAACATTACTGTTGATGATGTTTATAAAAACGTAACGAATATTATTAATATATAGGAATTGAAATGAAAATATTAGTCTTGAATTGTGGAAGTTCTTCAATTAAGTATAAACTTTTTGACATGAATGAAAAAAAATCATTGGTCAAAGGTGATGTTCAGAAGATTGGTCTTATTGGAACTTTCATTCAGCAGAAAAATGATAAAGGTATCAAAATAAGAATAGATAAAGAAATTTCTGATCATCAAAAAGGTATCGAAGAAATATTAAGATTAATAATTAATCCTGAATTTGGAGCTTTAGACTCTTACGATGAAATAAATGCTGTTGGTCATAGAGTCGTACATGGTGGTGAACGATTCAGAGATCATATTCTTATCGACGACAAGGTTATCAAATGTATTGAAGATTTGAACAATTTAGCACCTTTACACAACCCACAGAATTTAAAAGGTATTCATTCTGCAATGCAAGTATTACCTGATGTACCTCAAGTTGCCGTTTTCGATACTGCTTTCCACCAAACAATTCCTGCATATTCATATATGTACCCTCTGCCATATTCAATTTATGTAAAGGATCAGGTTAGAAGGTATGGCTTCCATGGAACAAGTCACTTTTTCGTTGCAAATAAAACATTCGAGATGCTTGGATTAGATAAAAACAACTCTAAGATAATAACTTGTCATCTCGGCAATGGTGCTTCTATTGCTGCTATCGAAAATGGAAAATCTGTAGACACTTCCATGGGTATGACACCTGTAGAAGGTTTAATGATGGGAACAAGAATAGGTGATATCGATGCAGGTGCTCTAATACATATAATGAGCACCGAAGAAATGAACTTATCTGATCTTAACACAATGATAAATAAACAGAGTGGACTCCTTGGTATTTCAGGAATATCTTCAGACATGAGAGATATCCATATAGCTATAGGTAAAGGTGGTGATAGAGCTAAATTAGCTTATGATATGTTTATCTACAGAGTTAGAAAGTATATTGGAGCTTATACAGCCGTTATGAATGGTATTGATGCACTTATTTTTACAGGTGGTATTGGTGAAAATGATTGCGATGTTCGTAGTGATGTTTGTAAAGGATTCAACTATATCGGATTGAAAATCAATGAAGATATGAATCATCAAAAACGTGAAGGCGAAATTGATATTACACATAAAGATTCTAAGGTTGCTGTTGTTGTAATACCAACGAATGAAGAACTCGTTATTGCTGAAGAAACATATAGATTGTCCAAGTAAAAAAGTCTCTGACTTTTTCAGGGATTAGAGACTAGGGGCTAGGGGTTAGAATACCACTAATCCCTATTCTCTATACCCTAATCCCTTTTTATTTCTTGACAAAGAAATAAAATTAGCTTAATTTCGCACTTGTCAGGACCTGCACAATAACTGATCTGGGAACGGGTCAGGACCTAGCGGTAGCAGCCATACCGGAAATGTTATGTGTTGCAGGGATCCTGGCATTTTTTATTGTTTTATTTCTCCAAAATTAATCTTAAATTTATTCCAACTTAAATACAGGTATAAATAATGAATATGATTTATATAACATGTGGCGATATAAACGGTGTAGGGAATGAATTGATCCTAAAAACACTTACAAAAGAAATTCTAGAGACAGAAAACATTTATACAGTTATTGGCAATACCGATATTTTTCTTAAAACAGCTGAATTACTCGGCATAAATGAACTGAAGCTAAATATCATTGCGGATCTGTACGATACTTCAAATTATAAAAAAAATATTCTTAATTTTTTTAACATTGATATCCCAGGTATTAAACTTAATCTGGGAAAATCTGAAGAATTAGCTGGAAAATTATCCGGCATGGCAATAATTGAAGGAGTAAAGATCGCAGATCATTTCAATGGATCCTTAGTTACTGCACCAATAAACAAATACTCTCTTCATATGGGTGGTTACGATTATCCCGGTCATACCGAATTTATAGCTGAAATATTGAGTGAAGATGATTTCCTAATGATACTTGATGGTGAGGTGATCAGAGTTGCATTGGTTACTACTCATTTAGCTCTGAATGATGTGTCCGCTAATATCACTGCTGAAAAAATTATTAACAAGGGTAATATTCTATATAATACTTTGGTTAACGACTACAAAATCAAATCACCAAAAATAGTAGTATGCTCGCTAAACCCTCATGCTTCTGATAATGGTTTGTTTGGTTCTGAAGAAGAAGATGTCATTGAACCTGCAGTAAAAATATTGAATACAAGTATTAACAAGGGTGAGTTCGTTGGTCCAATGCCTTCAGACACTGCTTTTACAAAAGATTATGTAGATAAAACTGATGCTTACTTAGTTATGTATCATGACCAAGGCTTGATACCATTAAAATTGTTATCATTTGGTAGTGCCGTTAATTTTACAGCAGGATTATCTTTAGTAAGGACTTCTCCAGATCATGGAACTGCATATGACATAGCAGGCAAGGGAATTGCTAAAGTAAAAAGTTTTAGAAATGCTTTAGATAAAGCTATTTTATTTCAAAAGAATAGAACTTTAAGTTTCTTCCGGTAACTTGAACATATCCTCACGGATATTTATTTCATTTGCTATTCTAATTCTTATTTTATGATGTGATGTATAATCATCATTAAGTTTTGAAAGAAAACGATCTAATTTATTTTGATATTCCAATTGAGTAGATACTGTGCTGAACTCTAATGTATTCTCTAAAGCTATTGTATTTACATTATACTTTATTACACCAAATTTTGTAGCTATGAAAACTATGTCAACCTTTTCCTTTCTTATCAAATTATAGCCAATGCTCACTAACTTGTTATCATACTGCACATTTGTTGAATCTTTGTTTGCCTGTACCTCTTCAAAATCAATTATATCTTCTTTATAACAATAAAGTATATCAGCCATATTTGATTTCATTTTCATTGCTAATGGATATGTCTCAGGATTTTTTTCATATGCTGATATTTGTTTTAATAGTTGATTCTTGATAAACATATGCTTAAAATGGAATTTTTTATCTTCATAGTTAACATGAGTATTAACACCTATCAGTATTTCTTCATGAAATACTGATGCATCATGTAGTATTACTATTTTAACTTCTCTCATATTTTAATCCTCAAAGAAATCAATATTTTATAATTTTAATTTATTCTAATC
>JAQICF010000124.1 GCA_027858795.1 Candidatus Delongbacteria bacterium
TCTTTTTGGTAGTTTGCCACATCATTCAATAGATAATCATAATCTTTGATGTTTTTCAACTGAGCTCTATTGATATATTTTTTGTTAAAAGTAACATATTCTTTATTAGATATTGCAGTCTGCCACTTATTTATATGCTTGAATCCAAATCCTTCACTTACAAGCCTTTTTCTGCCTAAAGAAAGACCTTTGTCACGATAATAATAACTATCATTGTTATATTTTTTTAAATTAAGAGTATCCTTCTCTAACCTTTTCACTATTTTTTCCAAAAATTCAACTTTGTCGATCCCGTGAGTATCATAAAAATATGAAACGATAGAAGAAATTCCTTTTCGGTCATCAAAAGAAATGTCACCTGATTCATTCTTAATTATTTTACCATCGACAAGTATTTTAGTATCAGTTAAAAGTTGCTCGAGTCTCCCCTTTTGGCTGGCTATAGAAACATTAAAACAACTCCATGGTCCAAACAATGAAAGGATAGCTATGATGGACAATGAAATAGGTAAATATTTCAGTTTTGCATTTTTATTTATAATAAAATACAACGATACTCCAAATAACCACAGAGCAAGGAACATTATGAAATATCTTTTTTCTGTGATGCCATATTGACCAACTCTTTTAAAAATTGCAAAGAAAAGCATAATTATCAGTGGGATTAGGGCTCTGAAAAAATACTTTGTATATGTATTCAAGCCCTTGTATTTCTCCAGATTTTTCAACGGTGATGACAGTATTAGTGAATTTATACCAACGAATGAATATGAAATTATCAAGTACGAAACAATTCCTTTAGGCCAATCCTGTGTAAATATCACCTTGAACATATATATGTATAAAATTCCAATGTAACCTATAACTAATGGAAGAAGAATATATAGAGTCAAAACTTTCATAGCTTTAGGAAATTCATAACTTTCAAGGCTTTTTTCTTTCCTGTCAGGAACACCGGCTAGAAAGTACAATGGAGCAAATATGGTAGCCGCAAGTACAAATATATCTCCGTACAATTCTTCATGAATGCCGAAATCAAACAATTTATCTATCGCAAACAATGCGGATGCAACACCTGCAAAAAGAATATTGGCAAAGATAATACTTATAACAATTCTTATCACCATATCAACATTATACCTTCCGAAGTCAGATTCACTATCATCCTTTCTGATGTAAGCGAACATTAAACCCATGAAAGTTGACAAGTAGAATATTGTCATAACGACAAAATCTCTTTCTCTGAATTTTAAAGGTAAAGTGAAGTATAAATATACCAAGAAAGCGACCATCACAAGGTTTATAATTGAACGCAAATTCAATGAGTATTCTTTTTTCTCTGAGAATAACTTTATCGCCAATGAAAGTAAAAAGCCAAGAATAGAAACAAAGACGGCTTTCAGAATATGCTCTTTATATGGATATTTGTATCCACTTTCTATTTCAACGATCAGTAAAACACATGTAATAACTGCAAAGAACACCGGTAATGGAAATCTCTGAAATACATTTTTTATTCCTTCAATAATATTTTGAAATGATATTTTCTTTATTTTCATAATAACGCTCCATTGATTACAAAACAATTAAATCCCATTTACCTATTTCTTTATAGCCTATTTTTTTATATATCTTCCCTGCTGAAGGATTATCATAGAATAAACATGGTTGTTTTCCTTCCTTGAGCAATTCATAACTTAATCTGCCTGTACATTTCGAAGCATAACCTTTTCCTCTGAAGTCAGGATTCGTACAAACTCCAACTACCATTGCTGCAGTAGATATTTCTGCAGTGGATGATGCGGATGCAACGATTCTACCATTTTCTCTAACATAATATGTTCTGGAAGTCTTATCAATAATTCTATATTTCACATTCTCTACAGAAGATTTGAAATCAGAAAATTCTACTATGCTTTCCCCCAGTTCGAAGATCTCTTCAGCATCTTCTGCAACAGCTAAGGTTACTTCATCATTCAATAGTTCTTTGGGTATGTCGTTAATATCTGAAAGCTGTGCAAGGTATTGTTTTCTTATCTTTTTGTACTCAAAATGAGGAGCTAACAGGTCGACGATCCACTCCTTTCCAGAGATACCTTGAACACCGTCAAAACTCTTAATTTTATCAATAAAGATATTCACAGAGAATTCACCGTATGACGATATAATTATGAAATTTTTATATCTTAGAAGGACTGCAATATACTCATCTCCGTTAAATTCAGCCCAGAGTTCTTGCATATCAGTTTCAAAACCGAAATTTTCAACATCTCCGAGAATAAATAAGTTATATGCTTTTTCCTTTTCAAGAAATTCGAAAAGTTTATCTTTATCATTTGTATTTAGTTTTCTGAACATAGGTATTCCCTTTACATTCACCGTCATCTCGATATAATTTCTTCCAGAAATCACTCGATGAACGGTAGTAATTTTTCTTTCCGGACTTCGAGTTAATGCATAGCATTTGTACCGAGAAGCCTGTGCCTTTGTGCGAACATTATCTTTCAAATTAACATAACTTCCACATAAAAACAATTATAAAGTTGTTTGATTTATTGCAAATTATTTGCTTTATTAATAGTATATTCATTATTAATGAGGTAATATCGTATGGCAAAGCTAGATCTAACCCCTAGATTGAAAGCTCAGATTGTGTTTTTCTCAGCTTTAATTATATTCATAGTAGGTTTTTTAATGTTCATAAATGGATTGAACAGACACTCTATTACAGCTATTCGAAAGGAATCCGGAAGAGTAGAATTTGAATTTCATGATCATTATCTTTATATGTTCAAACATAATACCGTAGGTTATGCTCCTGTAACAGATGTCAAATATTATAAAAGTGACTCAAAAGATAAACCATCAAACCCTTTGATAGTTTTCTTTACAACGACAGATGAGTTTAAGTTTTATGCAGAAGCAAATGAAATTTCCGATGAAGACTTAAAAGAATTGCATAAGAAAATACAAAATTTCATGGATGAGGAGGAATTAACTGAATTTGGAGATTCATTTTTCTATTTAAAATTTTATGGTATTATAGGCTTATTTATGATAGGTCTAACAGGATACTTTATAATTCCTTTATTTAAAAGAATACCTAAAAAGACTGAGGAAGAAAAGAAGCAATTTAAAGCTAATGTTTTAAACAAAATCAAAGATATTAAGAAGATAAAAAATGTTGCTGTAAAGAAAATGAAAGAGATAAAAGAGAAAAAGCCTGAAGTGACAAAAGAAATAATATCAGGCGACAAGTTGTTAAAGATATTGATCCCTGTGTATGACCGAAATATTATTTTCAAACCTGATGTTTTTAAGACACCTTATACACATAGTATTGCCTTAGCTTGTACATCCTCACAGAAGCCGGAACTACAGGAAAAATACAACAATGAATTTGAATATATTATTTGTGATAAAAATACTAATACCGCAGAAATGGTTATGAAAGCAGAAAATTGGATGAAAGACTTTACAGGATATCTTATAGTCCAAGCGGAAAAGATACCTGAACTGACTTCAGCTATCGTATCTGATCTTTACAAAGAACATAAAGGATTTCAAAATGAATGTACAATTTTAGTTGCAGAATCAAATGAGAGTAATATCCCATCCGGTAAATTGATCAAAAATATGGCAAATAGAATTGTTAGTATCTCTTCAAACCCAGAAAGTAACGATCCTTCAGGACAACCTGCTGAAGTTTCCTTAGGCTTATTCTGTTTCAATGCAAAAAGGATATTTAGCACGATTAGAGATCTTGGACATAGTGGTTCATATGAGGGAGTACTATTCACAAGAATTATTGAGGTTTATCATAAGAACAGAAGCAAGTTAAATACTTTCGTTGTAAAGAATGCTAAAAAACAAAATATACAACCAAATGCTTCTTCCAGCAAAATATTAGCTGTCCCAACTAAAGAAATTGCTGCTTTGATCATTTCTACAATGGAATTTGATGAGGATAAGATCAAAAGTGCTTTTGAAGCTTTATCACCTGAGATAAATACTATATATACGATCATTAATCCTGAAAACCAGGAAAAGGTCGAGGAGCTACTTGAACATAAAGTAGAACTTGTATTTTCTGAAGGTAAAAGTGGAGATGGAGATGATGCTTTAAGAACAAATGATATGCTCAGGAATTTTAAAGGTTTGATCGTAGTTATACCTGAAAGTTCAGTTGCTATTTCAAAAGATATGATAAATAAACTTGTATCTGAGCATACAAATCAAAATAATATTTGTACTGTTGCTACGAATGAAGGAAATAATATTCTTTATTGTGTTGATTCATTCCAATTTTTATATGCTGTGAAAAAAATCAGTCGTGATCCTGAAACAAAAAAATATCTTCTATCAGGAATGGTTGATATTCTTTTAGAGGCTAAGAAAAGAGTTCAGGAAATTGAGATGTAAAACAAAAAGATAAATCACGTCTGTACAAAATCCATTGTAAGGAACGCAGATCTGCGTTCCCTACAATAATATTCTATTTTTTCAATAGTTTTGCTTTTTCAACGAGTGTTATAAATTCTGCTCTGTATCCGAAGTCATCCTTCCCCATTGACCCTATTGCCATTTTAAGTACGCTATCAAAAGTTGAATCACCAGCGAACTTTGATTCTCTGAGAAGCATACCGAATTCTGCCACTGCTGCTGAAAATCTGAAGTTATTTGAAGTTTTATCAAAATCTACACCTTCATCAGCTAATGGATGTTCGATCAGTTTACTTTTATCTTCCTTAGGTTCTTTATACCTGAGTTTAAGGAACATCAGTTCATTTGTTTTATAAGCATAAGGTGTTGTCTCAAGTTGCTGATATTTCAGATCGTCAACCTTTTTCTCTGTCTTAGCATTTGCAGGAACTATTTCATATAAAGCTGTTACAGTATGACCAGCACCGAGTTCGCCAGCATCTTTCTTATCATCGTTAAAATCTTCTTTATTTAAGAGTCTGTTCTCATAACCGATCAATCTATAAGAATCTACTCTAGCAGGATTGAATTCTATCTGTAATTTTACATCTTTAGCTATAACGAACATAGTACCTGCTAGCTCTGTAACAAGTACTTTCTTAGCTTCAAGAATATTATCAATGTAGAAATAATTACCATTCCCTTTATCAGCGATCTCTTCCATTCTACCGTCTTTATAGTTGCCCATCCCGAAACCAAGTATAGTCAGGAATATACCTTTGTTCCTTTTCTCTTCCATCATTTTTACAAGTTCAGATGTGCTGGAAACTCCAACGTTAAAATCACCATCAGTTGCTAAGATTATTCTGTTATTCCCATCTTTTATCAAATTCTCTTCAGCGATCTTATACGCAAGCTTTATACCTGCTCCACCAGCTGTTGAACCACCTGCTTCCAAGTTATTCAAAGCATCAAATATCCTTTTCTTATCAGAAACTTCCGTAGAAGGTAATATTAAACCTGCTGCTCCTGCATAAACTGCAATAGCAACTTTATCGGTAGGTTTCAAAGCATTAAGCAATAGACTGAATGATTTTTTTAGAAGACCAAGTTTATTTGCAGAATTCATAGAACCTGAAACATCTAACAAAAATACAAAATTGCTCTTTACGTCACTCCCCTGCTCCATTTGTTTTCCCTGAAGACCGATATGAACCAGTTTATTCTGCTTATTCCAAGGGCAATCTGATATCTCAGTATCAACTGCAAAAGGAACTTCATCCTTAGGATATTCATAGTCATAGTTGAAGTAATTTATCATTTCCTCTATTCTGATCGCATCTTTATAAGGCATTTGACTTTGGTTGATGAATCTTCTCATATTCGAGTATGAAGCAGCATCAACATCTATAGAAAAAGTTGATATCGGGGTTTCAGTTACTTTTTTGAATTCGTTTTCTGTTATTGTAGAATATTCCTCTGTGTTATGCTGAATATTACCTTCACCGTTTGCTACCATACCAACAGACATCGCGTCCATACTATATGCAGGTGGGGCCATTCTTGCTTCTTTCTTCAGTTTCATATTGGTAACAGCCATTTCAGATATTTCATATTCTGCATTCAGATCTTCTTCAACCGGCTCTACAGGTTTAATAACTGCAAGCTTAAAATCAAGAACCGTAGTCTTTTCTGCATTAACTTTTACACCTGCAGTCTCTTTAGAATTGTAATTAACAATCTGAGCTTTAACAGTGTAGTTTCCTGTAGGAATGTTCTCGATTTTATAAAAACCTTTCAGATCTGTCTTTCCCCAGAATTTTGTACCTGTCAAATAAACGCTGGCACCTTTTAATTTATTTCCACTCATATCTGTTACAGTTCCTTCTATTGTCCCTGTTATCCCTGCAAAAATACTTGTAAAGAAAATAAATAGTAATACGAACCCAAATCTTTTCATAAGATCCTCCATTTTATATTTAAAAATAATTTTATCGCTTTTTTGTTATAAACAATAAAATAAATAATGTTCGTTTTAACAAACGAAATATAATTTTTTAATTATTTGGTTATCTGTAGGGGACGGTTTCTTACCGTCCCCTCTTCTGACGTTTTCGGGGGACGAAAAGAAATCGTCCCCTACGTTTATGCGTTTTCAGGGCGTTATAAATAACGCCCCTACATTATTCATTTTTTTCATTATTTCTCGTAAAAAAAATCATTGACAATTATGTTCTAAATCATTTTATATATAGCAGTTATTCTATAAATTTCCAACAGAAACTAAAAACAATAATAAACTGAGGTTAAATTGAATTACTTAGAGATCTTTGAACATATATACAACATCTTTATTGAGATATCGCCATTCTTATTATTGGGACTATTCTTTGTAGGCCTTTTACATATATTCTTTTCAAAAGAGTTCATTATTAAACATATCGGTAAAGATAACGTTGGATCAATTGTAAAAGCATCTGTTCTGGGTGTACCTCTTCCCTTATGTTCGTGTGGTGTAATTCCAACAGCGATCTATATGGCAAAGAACGGGGCTTCTAAAGGAGCTGTAATATCTTTCTTAATATCCACACCCCAGACAGGGATAGACAGCATTATGGCGACTTATGGTATGTTAGGTTGGGTCTTTGCGATCTATCGTCCTATCATAGCTTTTGTAAGCGGTATTCTAGGTGGAATTATTGTAAATATTTTTTCAAAAGAACCCATGACCATCAATGTTGAAGACTCAAAGAAAGTTGAAGCTTCATCTTGCAGTTCGGGATCATGCAATTCATCAACATGTGGAACTACACCTGTGAAAAAACAAAACACATTCACGAAGTTTTACCACTATGCTTTTGTAGAGTTTCTTGATGATATTGCGGTACATTTTATTATAGGTATTATTATATCAGGACTCATTTCATTTTTCATTCCTGAAGAATTCTTCATCAAATATAGTCTTGGAAGTGGTATCCTCGGTATGCTTGTAATGATAGCTGTTGGTTTACCAATGTATATTTGTGCCACTGCTTCTATACCAATTGCAATTACACTAATGTTAAAGGGAGTTTCTCCCGGTGCTGCATTTGTATTCTTGACTGTAGGACCACTGACCAATGCTGCTTCACTTGCGATACTTTCAAAGATATTCACTAAAAAAGTAATAATAATTTATGCAACTTCAGCTTCCGTAATTGCTATAATAGCAGGTTTATCTCTTGACCTGATCGTGAATGCTTTTTCTCTACAGGAATTTGTAATACCAACAATGGCTTCTGGACATATGCATGATGGTGGATTTTTACATACAATTTATATTGTAAGTGCTTGGATCTTTGCTTTTATGTTGCTTGGGTCATTGTACAGAAGATATATTGCTCCAAAATTCAAAAAGAAAATAAAGAAGGTAAATACTATGAATACAATAAAATTAAATATCGAAGGAATGTCCTGCAACCATTGTGTAAATAATATCAAAGATACATTAATGAAGCAAGACAATATTGATAAAGCTGATGTGGATCTTCCTACCAATTCTGCAGAAATAACCGGAAGACATATTGATAAAAAAATAATCTCATTATTGATTGAAAACCTTGGATACAAGGTTGTAGAATAAACAAATATAGGGGCGGCTGATTGCTGCCCCTATAAAATTTCCTGCCATAAAAACCCTTTATTTATCATTTCATCATACGAAATATACATTTTATCCGAAATCGTATAGATTTTGCGTTTTTTGTTTTTAAATTGATATTGTAAGCAACCACAAAATAAAAAATAAGGAGACTATCATGTTTAGCAATCAGATTAAAAATATCCATCAAAAATACAAAGATGGAAAGATCACGAAGGAAGAACAGAGAAAAGCTATTGGGATTCTGGTAAAGTATGAAATGAGAATTATAAAAAATAAAGACCGAGCCCATTCTTTTAACTTCATGTTCTAAGAGATCCAATAAGATAATTTAAAGGAAGTATCACTTAGATACTTCCTGACTAATTAAATGAATGAATATTAATGGAGGAATAAATGTTTAAACTATTAGGTATGATATTGTTGATAAGTTTGCCGATCGTATCATTAGCATCGGTTAATGACTTGAAAGAAGCAATCGATCAAGATGATCTTTTAAAAGTGAAAATACTTCTAAAAACGGACAAAAATCTACTAGAAAAAAATATAGATGAATATCTTACACCTTTAAATTATTCTGCATCCAATTCAAAAACAGAGATCGCTAAGTTCTTGATAGATAATGGTGCAAATATCAATGCAACCGATAAAGAAGGAAGTATTCCTATTCACAATTCTGCTGCAAAAGGGAATTATGAACTTACAAAATATCTTATCGAAAAAGGTACTGACATAAATTACAAAGATCTCAATGGTGTTACTCCATTATACTTTGCCTTTGTTTCCGGAAATTTCCAATTAATAAAGTATATGATAGACAAAGGTGCTGATTATACAAATTTTTCTTCAAGTGGTATAACACCACTACATTTTGCTACAAGTAATGGCAACTCTCAAATTTTAAAATATTTAATTAAAAAAGGATTGGATGTAAATGTAAAGAGTGCAGCTGGTCAAACTCCAATAGTTTGGGCAGTAGCAAGGAATAATGTTGAAGCTATAAAATTATTAAAGGAGAATAATGCTGACATCAATTATGTTGATGAACATAAGCAAAATTTATTATTTATAGCCGCATCGAGAAAAGCAAAAGAAAGTTTTGAATTACTTCTTAGCTACGGTCTTGATATAAATTCTAAAGATAAGTACAATCAAACTCCCTTAACGAATGCTGTTTATAGTGGGAAAGAAATGGTTGAGTTTCTTTTAGAAAAAGGTGCTGAACCAGCTCCAATAGAATGTATGAACGGAAATATTTGTAAAATTGAAGGCAGAACACCATTACATAATGCAATATCCTCAAATGATGTGGAAGTAGTGAAATTACTTATCAAGTATAAAGCTCCCGTAAATATTCAAGATGAAGAAGGCATTACTCCATTGATACTAGCAATAAGGAATGGATCTGAAGAGATAGTTAAAGTACTTCTAAAAAATGGTGCGGATGTAAATTTAAAAGAAAATGTTCTTGGGCAAACACCATTACACATTGCAGCAAGTAAAGGATATCAAGATATTGTTGAGTTACTTCTTGAGAATGGTTCTGAGGTGAATTCTGGAGATAATCAAGGTCAAAATGCTCTATATCTAGCAACTTTCCATAAAAACAAAAATGTTGTAAAATCACTTCTTCAGAAGGGTGCTGATACTAAGGATCTTAAATCAATGAACAGCTACACTGATTTTAGAAATGGTGAAGCTAAAATTTGGTTTTTAGGACATAGTGGATGGGCAATCAAAACAAAAGACCATCTGTTAGTGTTCGATTATTGGGAAGATAATAGAGTAACAAAACCTGATGAACCAAATTTAAACAATGGTTATTTAGATCCGGAACAACTGAAAGAAGAAAATATAATCGTATTTATATCCCACTCTCACCAAGATCATTACCAAGCTTCTTTGTTCGACTGGGAAAAGAAATATCCAAATGTTAAATATGTTGTCGGATTTGATCCTAAGAAAGAAGTTAAGAATTTGAATATAGTTGAAGGTAGGAAAAACATTAAGATTGATGGTGTAGAGATTATAACAGTACCTTCAACCGATACAGGTGTAGCTTTCCTTGTAAAAACTAATGACCTTACAATATTTCACCCCGGAGATCATGCGAATATGAGTAGAGAATTGAACGGACCTTATGTTAAAGAAATTGATTATCTTGCTACTCTTAATAACAATGTAGATATTTCATTCTTCCCTGTTACCGGTTGTAACTTCCAAGATAAGGTATCATTAAAGATGGGTATCAAATACACGATCGACAAATTCAACCCTAATACTGTATTTCCTATGCATTGCGGTAATAATGAAGGTAAATTAAAAGTGTTTATTGACGAATCTAAAGCCGAGGGGATAAAAGCTAACTTTAAGTGTGCTACTTGCAAAGGTGATAACTTTATATACCAAAATGGTGATATTGTTTACAAATATTAAACTTTGATGCTGTATTAATGAAAACAATGGATTATATTTATAAAATGAAAAAATTACTACGATACATATTACTTATTATAATAATAGGAATATTTGCGTACTGGGTAAAACCAAAGATTCAGTCTAAAGGTGTCAAGAAGATCGAGAATGTAGACTTTACTGATCCTGTTGAACTAAACTTAGAAAAAATATATTCTGTCGACAGCACAAAAATAAATAAGCCTGTACAATCTTGTTTAAATTCTAAAGATGAACTTTATGTGCTTGAATATTTTTCACAGAAAGTAAAAGTATTTAAGAATGGTGAACTTTTACGTAAATATGACAATATATGTGACAGCTCAAACATTTCCTCTTTCGCATTGTTTAATGATACCCTCTTTGTATCCTGTATTGAAGATAAGAGTTACAGAACTATCAGTAAAGAAGGTGATGTTTTACGAAAGATCATGTTGGATGATGAACTTCCTATTGATATCTCATTTATTGATGAAAATAATATTATTGGTCTATTCAGAACTAACTTGGTGACAAGGAAGGAATTATATATAAACCTTGATCTTAAACTTGTGGATAAGTATTTTAATCCTAAAAAACTTATAAGTAGCTTCTTTAATTCGTTATATATGATGAATTTCGATCCTGAAATAACAATGTTCCCACATGCTGTAAATAAGATAAATGACTTGATATATCTGGGAGTTACTTCTCCTGAAAAGTACTCTATTTTTGCTTATGACATGAAAATGAAATTACAGTTCGTTGTAAATAATAAAGCTGATTCGATTTCTGTTACTAAAGATGAGTTTAAACTTAAATTAAAAAGAGCTAAAGAATTCGAGTTACCTCTCTCAAAAAGTCTTGAACTTAAAGAAAATATCGAAAATATATTCTGTGACAAGCAAGGGAATATCTGGGTAAGAAGAGGTGTTGATTACAGCAAATATTCTTTCGATACTGCAATTCTTGACGTTTTTAAATTTAATGGAAAATATATTAGATCTTTCTATCTAAAGAATACTTCCCGATTAGGTGATCTTAAGATCTTCGATGACAAGCTGCTAGTTCTAAATCCTGAATTATCAAAGGTAGATGTTTATAAGTTCAATTTACCGGAGATCTTAAAATGAAAATAAATAATTACAGCATATCATATTTTTTGATCTTATTATTAATTATTTTTTCTACATCAGGATTATTTGCTCAATCAATGAAGTATGGTTACAAGATTGATTCTCTTGAAGATATTTTAGATATAGTTGAAGGTGAGGAAAAGGTAAATGTACTTCTTCAAATGTCACGATATCAAATGAATTTAGAAAATCAGGAAAAAGGTATTGAATATCTTTTACAGGCAAGAGATCTTTCTAAAGAGATCAACTATGAGCAAGGTATCGTAAATTCACACTCGACTCTTGCAGGTATTTATTTCAATTCGGGCAACTATACTGAAGCTATAAGTTACTTCTCTGAAACTGTAAAAATCATAAAATCATCCGATAAAGACATAGAATTGTATTCTATCTACAGCAGAATGGGTAAAACTTATAAAGCAATGAAAGATTATGATAAATTCTTTGAATATAACGTACTTGCTCTTGATATCGCGAAAAAGTATGATAAGAAGGAAATGCAAGCTAATTCTCTGTATAATATGGCTATAGCTGTTAGAGGCAAATTCGAATATAATAAAGCTCTTGAATATAATGATCTGGCATTGAAGCTTTATGAAGAGACAGAAAGCTACTTGAGATTAGGAACGTGCTATAATGCTATCGGAGACTTAAATGAAATGCTTGGTAACTATGTGATTGCATTTGAGGCTTACAAAAAAGCTGAGAAAATATTTGAAGAATATCAGTCACCTCTAAACCTTTCAGTAATTTATTTCAATTTAGCTTCAATGAGCAAAGTCTTTGGAAAATATGATAATGCTTTGATGTATCTGGAAAAAAGTTTAAAAATATCGCTGAGTATCAAAAGCGAAAGAATGATCAAAGACTGCTACTTTGGTCTATACGGATTATATAACCTGTTGAAAGATTTTGAGAATGCTAATAAATATTATATGCTGTTTCATTCTTATTCAAATGAATCAATTATTGCAAATTCTTCATTGGCAAAGATCGAGATAGATTATGAGATTTCAAAGAAGGAAATGGAATCTAATTATATGCTTCAAAGAGAAAAAGCTAAACGATACCTTTATGTTGTTGGATTCATATTCGTTTTAGCTTTGATGTACTTTCTTACCTATAGGAAACTTAAGCAGAGAAGGATAAATGAGCTTAGACTTGACAAAAGAAGAGTAAGAGCTGAACTATCATCATTGGAATCAAAGATAAATCCTCATTTTTTCTTTAATTCATTAAGTTCTATTTCAACTTTGATCAATATCAATCCTGATAATGCAAAGAAAATGCTTCAGAACATCTCGGGACTATTCAGATATGCACTTAGAACTTCAAAAAATCAATTTGTTACTCTCGATGAAGAAATGTCCATAGTTAAAAAGTACCTTGAACTCGAAAAGATCAGATTTGGTAAACGTCTTGAGTTTGACCTGAATATTCCAGATATACTTTATAGTATTAAGCTGCCCCCACTGCTTATTCAGCCGTTGGTTGAAAATAGTATTAAACACGGTATCTCCGATAATATTGAAGGTGGTAAGATTGAAATTACCTGTGTAGAAGTATCAAATGATATTATTGAGATCAGAGTGAAAGATAACGGCAAAGGTGTTTCCACTAACGGTAATGGTACTGGCTTTGGATTGAATAGTATCAAAGAACGATTGGAATTAATGTTCAAAAAAGATTATCTTTTTGAAATAAACAAAAAAGACGGATTTGAAGTCAAAATTCAAATCCCCAAAATCGTATAAAAACGAAATAAAAGAAACCGTCACCCTGAATTTATTTCAGGGTCTATACGATTAAAAGATAGATACTGAAATAAATTCAGCATGACAATAAATATAGAGGTACAAATATGACCTACAAAACATTAATAATCGAAGATGAAGAACTTTCTCAGCAGGGTTTACTAAAATTACTGGAAAAATTTTCTGAGATAGAAGTCATTGGTACAGCAGATAACGGTGTTGAAGCAGTAGAAAAAATAAACGAACTTAAACCTGACCTAATTTTCTTAGATATTCAGATGCCTGGTAAGACCGGTTTTGAAGTTCTACAGGACATCAATTATATGCCTATTGTAATATTCTCTACTGCCTATGATGAATATGCTCTTAAAGCTTTTGAGACAAACTCAATTGATTATCTTTTAAAACCAATTGAAGATGACAGACTTGCTAAAGCAATAGACAAGCTTAATAAAATGACTAGCGGTTCTGATGAAGGTGATCCATTTGAGAAGAAAATCAATAATCTTCTTATACAGCTTGAAAATCAACAGGGAACTTTATCAAGGATACATATCAAGATCGGTGACGAAGTTCTTTTTGTAAATCTAAACGATGCATTCTATTTTAAAGCAGACAATAAATATACTTCTATTTTTACTCACGATGACGAATATATCTTAAATGATTCTTTATCATCACTTGAGGAAAAATTACCAGATAATTTTATACGCATTCACAGAGGATATATTATCAATGTGGACCACTTGAAAAAATTAAAGAAGTGGTTCGGAGGGAAGTATATAGCTGTACTTAACGATAAAAATAAAACAGAAGTTCCTGTGAGTCGTAGTTGTAAGGATAAATTGTTGAAGGATTAGAACTGAGACTGTCATTCTTATGCAAGCACGAAAATCTAGGAGTATTAAAGGAACGATTTTAGATTGTTCCTTTTTTTTTGCATATAAATATTATCCGTATTATATTATTCGTCATATCGGCTCTAGCATTATTATAATATATTGAGCTGATATCAAAAAAATATTTAACCAAATTGGAGAATGCTTATGATCAAGCAACAAAAAGTTAGGAAAATGTTTCTGCTAGCATTGTTATTCATGCTAGTTGGTAATATATTTTCCGCAGAAACGGGCGATGCATTACAATTGCTAAGTTACAGAGTAACTGACAGTACAAAGCCAAATGTAATGGATGGTCTTGTTGCCCCAGTTACTAATCCAACAGATTGGTCTGCTGCTTATGTTAGAAATATGATTTTTGACATTAACGGTACCACACCGGATGTACCAAGTGCAGGTAATATTTTCATTGCAAATGATATGGACACATTATACATATCGTTAGTAAGTGAATTAACAAATGCAGCCGATGGAAACTTGGCAACTATATATTTTGATCAAGGCACACCTAATGTACTTGATGGTGATGCAACAAATCCAGGTGAATACTATATTTCACTTTTCGCAAATGGAAACGCTGCTGAAGATGGATATTGGAATGGAACATCATGGGTTGCAAATACAATTACTTCAGCTATTGGTTGTGGTGAAAGAAGAGGAGCTGGTGGAACTCAAACTTACAATTATGAATTTAAAATCCCATTGAGTAAGTTAGGAGATGCTTCTAATAATTATCTTAACATCCAAGCTGGTGATGAAGTAAGAGTACTCTTTAAGATTACTATGGCAACAGGTGGTAATGATGAATATTTCTGGACTCAAACAAATGCATTAATCGATGATCCAGCTTCAACAGGTACTAATGGTGCGACTGGATGGGCTGAAATAAAGACTATTGGTGAAGGAATTGCCGATAGAAATTTCGTCAGTTTAAATGCTAAGGGTATTCTACCTACTATTGATGGTAATGTGTCTACAGATACTAACTGGAAATACTCATTCAGCAAAAATGTTGTCTTTACTGATTACAATGGAAATAAACTTGATGGAACTATTAAAATAAAAGAAGAAAGTGGTCCTGAAAGATTTATTTTTGGAGTTATAATAGAGAATTATACTCCTATCGCAGCAGATTATTTAGCACTTTATCAAGACCAAGGTTCAACTGGCAATAATAGAGATTTTGTTCTATCTCAAGGAGGAGATCCTGTATTTGATAACGCTTTAAGAATGATGGGTGATGGAACATTCGTTGACTTTAATTTTGATTCAAACAACTGGATCGCTGATGGTGTTGTTAACGGCACTGGTGCGATTGATGTTTCAGGAACGGATTGGGAAATCGAGATCGAAATGCCTTTTAATAGTGGTAATGCTGATGATCTTGCTATTGCTTCTGATGATATTCTTGGTGCACTTTTTAATTTTCATGACAGTGCAAATAATAGAGATTATTGGTTGAGTTCTACGATAAACACTGAATTAGTTGAAATTGACCCTGTAGATCCTGTTTATAACGCACTTGGATGGGCAGTTCTTCAGACAGGTGGACCTTTTGTGCAAAGTATCTATCCTGAAAGTGGTGATACTATCGGTGGTGAATATCCGTTAGCGGTATATACAGTTGACCCTACTGATGCTGTACCTGAATTAGGAATTAATAATGTAACATATGAAGTAAGATTAGAAGATACTGCTGCAGGTACTTACACTGTACTTAAATCAGGAATTATGAGCAAAGTTGAAGATGATAATATCCCAATCTGGACAGCAACATTAGATACTAGAACTATCATCCAACCTTTAAATACACTAATGAAACTTGTTTATATAGTAGAAGATGGAGAGATTGATCCTGTTTCAGTTCCTTTAGACATCTATATTAACAATGATGGTGGTACAGGTCAACTATCAGATCCTGTTTGTGAATTAACAAGTCCTCTTCCCCATGTAGAATTAAGTGGAAGTGGGAATTCATTAAACTTTACAGTAAGTACTGATTCTATGCTTACAATTGATAGTGTAATGGTTTTTGTAGATGGAGAAATGATGTCAGCTTACTCACCTGTTGGTGTTTATACATACTCTGAAACTTATCTTTGGGATACTTCAAATTTACCCGATGGTGAGCATATTATACAGATATGGGGAAAGAATTCTTTGAATATTACAAATTATTCACCTTCAACTTTAGTTTACACAAAGAATTCACCAAGTATTTCGATTACTTCACCTGCGCCATCGGTTATTGTAAACGGAGTTATTAACTTTGATTTTACTGCCAATCCAATATCTCCTGCTCTATTAACCACAACGGAGATAAGCATTGACGGTGGAACATGGACTGCTGTAACTACTCAACCAGCTGCGGCGGGTGGTATCGGATCACATACTTTCGATACAACCGATCTGAATGATGGAACGCATGGATTCGTTATTAGAACTACTGATGATAGCGGTAGAATAGGTTTGTCACAAGAACTTCAAATAATTACCGATAACTTACCAAATGTATCCATTACTTCACCAGCATCGTCGATTATTGTAAACGGAGTTATTAGTTTTGATTTTACAGCTAATCCGATATCCCCGGCTCTGTTAACTACCACAGAGATAAGTATTGACGGTGGAACCTGGATTGTTGCAACAACTCAACCTATTGCTACAGGTGGTAACGGATCACATTCGTTTGACACAACCAATCTTGACGATGGAACACATGAGATCGTTATTAGAACAACTGATAATCTTAATAGAGTAGGTTATTCATCTGATTTAAATATTATCGTTGACAATACTGCTCCAATGGGAATTGTAACAATTGATAAATATTATGTCAAAAACGGTGATACAATTTTATTTGAATATCATGGAAACGAACCTGATTTAACGGTTACTTTACCTTTGGTTCAACTTCAATTACTTGACGGTAATGCAACTGTTGGATTAACACTAACTGATCCTGATATGAATGGAGTTTATTCTTCTTCATATACTATAAGTGCAAATAACTTAGTTGCGGACGGAACTGTTACTTTGACATTCTCAGTTACCGACCAAATTGGCAATCAATTTACTCCAAGTGTTTCTGTTATTCTTGATAACACACTTCCTGTGCTTACACCAAGCATTTATCCAATACCAGTTATTGATAAGGTTTATGTGAGAGATATTTTATTTGATTGTTCTTATTTTGACAGCAATATCGAAAGTATTGTTCTAAGACATACAAACTCAGCAGGTAACGATATAAACAACTCTCCTCTGAGCATTCAACTTTCGGACGATAATGCTTTTTCTCGTTCATTAGCTATGATTGATAGTACGAATAATATAAATATTACATTAACTGACAAGAGTGGAAATATTCTTTCCTATGATACTAGATTATTCTATGTAGACCCTAGAATAACAAATATCATTGGTGAAAATGGTGGAACTGTAACCTCCCCTGACGGAACGATTGTAAATATTCCTGCAGATGCTCTTTTATCTGACGAAGAGATCACTATAATGACAATTTCTACTGAGGGACTTCCTCAGCCGTATAATGGAATCTCACTACTGAAGAATGCACATGAATTCGGTCCTGAAGATCTTATTTTCCATGAACCTGTTGAAATCTCATTATCTTATAATGATTTTGATCTCGATCTAAATCAAGATGGTGCATCTGATATCAACGAAAATGATCTTGAAGTCTTCACTTTAGATGGAAATACTTGGATAAAAACTGTAGCTGATAATAATGATGTTGCAAATAATCTTGTTACTTTTACAACAAATCATTTTTCAGTTTATGCACTAGGAACTCAAATTGCAACCGATGCGATCAAAGTATATTGGACAAAAAATCCGTTCTCAGCTAATAATTCCACTACTGTTGTGGCAGAGCTTGATGATAGCGGTATAGTTTCACTTAAAATATATGATATGTCCGGTGACCTTGTCAGAGTTCTTGCTGATCAAATGCCGGTTTCAGGAACAACAAATATTAAATGGGATGGTAAGAACGATTATGACAATTATGTAGGAAGCGGGATTTATATCTACGTATTTGAATTTGAAAATTCTACTACCGGAGTCAAAGAAACAATTAAAAAGCCTATCGGTGTAATTAAATAGGAGGAAATATCATGAAAAAAACAATTGTATTTATACTTACAGCTCTTCTTTTTACACCTCAGGTCTTCGCTATTTCAGACCTTCAACTAGGTGCAAGGCCCCAGGCAATGGGTGGAGCTTATACAGCATTATCAAATGATGCAAATTCTACGTATTGGAATCCTGCGGGATTATCCAAAGCTGACCATGGTGAAATCCAATTCATGCACTGGATGTTCTCTGATGTTGAACAAGTGATGGTTGATTACCTTGCACTTGCATATCCTTTAACAAAGGGAGCTCTTGGTTTTGCATGGGTAAGAAAAGGTGCTACTCTTGAAGAAGGTGTTAACAATACTGAAACAAGTATGAGCGAGAATGACATTTATCTTTCATACGGTATGGGACTTACTGAAAGCTTCTCTTTCGGACTATCATTAAAAAGATCTGCTATCAATGCAGAGATCGGGGATGGAAGTGGATTCGGTTTTGATATGGGAGTTTTATACCAACCATTCAAAGATCACAATTTCACACTTGCAGCTACAGGTAAAAACCTTGTGGCTGACATGAAAGATGAGATGATAAAACCATATTACACATTTGGTACTGCTTATGTGGTAGGTTTCTCTGAAGATATGCACGAACTAACTTTTGCTGCTGATATTACTACAAAAGAAGACATCAATGAAACTGAAGGTATGAGCATTAAGTATGCTGCAGGTATGGAATATGCGTTCAACTACAGCGATTATTCCTTCTGTTTGAGAGGTGGAATGAACAGTAATGCAATGTCAATGGGATTTGGTCTCGGTATTAAATTCCTAGATTTCAATTATGCTATTGTTTTGCTTAACGAGGATACGATCGGTGATTCGCATAAATTTGGTATTGTATGGAAATTCGGAGAGAAGAAATAAAAAAAGTCATCCTGAGCAGAGTCGAAGGATAGACTGGATCAAAAAGGAACGATTTTTAATCGTTCCTTTTTTGTTTTATTACTTGATAATAAATCCATTACTAATTATTTTCCTTTCTTAAGATATTAATTAAAAAAAATATCAAAAGGTCACTATTTGACCCTTTGATAGTGTATATTGCTGATAAGTTTATTAAAACAGAGAAAAATATGAGTAATTTATTTCAAAGACCAGTAGAACAAAAATTCATAAATGATCAAAATAAAGATATTCTTAAAGAGAAATATGAAATATTTTCAAATCACTTTCTTAATCCTGAAATACAAGAAAATATTCGTAATATAAAAGAAGAACAATATCAGGGAGAATTTCTTGATGATCTTTTTGTAAAAATACTTGGATATAAAAAGAATCCAACGCCAAATTTCAATCTGACTACAGAATATAAAAATGTTAAGGATGCAAAAAAAGCAGATGGAGCAATTCTGATCAAAGGGAAAGCTGTAGCTGTAATAGAACTTAAAGGTACTGATACTACAGATCTTGGAAAAGTTGAATCACAGGCTTTTGGGTATAAATACAATCAACCTGATTGTAAATATATCATCACTTCGAATTTTGAAAAACTCCGTTTCTATATCGAAAATGCTGTAAGTTATGAAGAATTTGACCTTTTCAATCTTACAGAAGAAAAATTTGCACTTTTATATCTGTGTTTATCAAGATTCAATATTGAGAATGATATACCTTTGAAGATTAAAAAAGCTTCATTAGTTGAAGAGGAAAAAATAACTAAAATACTTTACAAAGATTATTCGAACTTCAAACATGATATTTACAGAGATATCGTAAAACAGAATATGGATTATGATAAACTTCTACTTTTTAAAAAATGTCAAAAGTTACTTGACCGATTTCTTTTCATATTCTTTGCTGAGGATAAACAATTACTACCTGCTAATTCCACAATAGATATTTTAAATAAATGGAAAGAACTAAAAGATAATTATGATGTATATGTGCCTTTAATAGATCGATTTAGGCAATACTTCAATTATCTAAATACTGGTGAGAAAGAAGATATCTTTGCTTATAACGGAGGCTTATTTGCTCCTGATGAAATTCTTGATACAGTAAAAATTGATGATGATCTACTTTACAAACATGCAAAAAGATTAAGTGACTATGATTTTGCTACAGAAGTAGATGTAAATATTCTAGGTCATATATTTGAACATTCTTTGAATGAACTTGAAGAATTACAGGCAGAGCTTGAAGGCAAAGAAATTGACAAGAAATCATCTAAAAGAAAAAAAGACGGAGTATTCTATACTCCTAAATATATTACGAAGTATATTGTTGAGAATACAGTAGGCAAACTATGTGAAGAAAAGAAATCTGAATTCGATCTCAAAGATGAGGATTATGTAAGTACCAAACAATTAAAAACAAGAAAAGTTCTTTTAGATAAACTTAACAAATACAGAAATTGGCTTTTACAAATCACGATTTGCGATCCTGCTTGTGGCTCTGGTGCTTTTCTAAATCAAGCTTTAGAATTTTTGATAAAAGAACATGCATATATAGATGAATTAACAACAAAAATCTCCAAAGGAACATTAGTAATACCTCAAGATGAGAACGATATTCTTGAACATAATCTTTATGGTGTAGATATTAATGAAGAATCAGTTGAAATTGCTAAGCTTTCACTATGGCTGAGAACTGCCCGAAAAGGTAGAAAGCTCTCTACCCTGTCCAGTAATATCAAATGTGGCAATTCACTTATTGATGATCCTGAAATTGCAGGAGATAAAGCTTT
>JAQICF010000176.1 GCA_027858795.1 Candidatus Delongbacteria bacterium
AAGAATTTTCTTTCACAGTTATCCTGAATTTCATCTTTATAGACTTCGACGATTCTTTCTTCCCTGTGTTCTTCTTCAATTATTAATTCATCAGCAGTCAAATAAATATCAATATTATCAATTTCATTCTTTGTTCGTTCTGCTCTTTTTGTTGTACTGATACATGACGATAAAAATAATGATCCGATTATTAAAAAAATGAGCTTGTTCTTCATACTTTCCTTGATAGGTTTACATTGATATTAATATACCCTTGAAATTAAATATATTAGTATTATTTAGCAACTGAAATCTTTTGTTTCAACTTCTAATTTCTGAATTCAAAGTTCTAAATTCTAAATTAAATAATTGACTATACATAATACCTTATATACATTAATTTCTAGTATTAATAGGTCTAATGGTTTAATGAAAAAAAGATGTTTAATATTTTTCACGGTAGGAATTGGAGACTCTCTAATGGTTACCCCTACCTTGGAAAGCCTTAAACCTTTTAAAGATGAATTTGAATTCGATGCTCTCGTAATGAGCTCTCCGATCAAAGACATTCTCTCAGGAAATGATTTATTCAATAAAGTTCATTTCATAGATTTTTTAAACTCAGGCTCTCTGAAAAGCTTCGGTAAAATACTTAAACTCAGAAAAGAAAAATTTGACAGATCAATTTTAGTTTTTCCATCAAATCACTTTAAATATCAAATAGTTCACTTTCTTCTTGGAGCAAAACAAAGATATTCATTTGAATATCAGGAAAGAACATTTCCTGATCTATACTTTTTATCTCAGAACAGATTGATCGAAGATAGAAAGGTTCATGCAGTAGAAAATAATTACAAACTTTTTGAATTTGCTCTGGGAAAAGAACTTGATAGAACTTCTCCGATGAAAATAACTATCAATGAAGCTTCCCTAAAGTTTGCTGATGAGTTCATATCTAAAAATTCGTTAGTCGATAAAATGATAATTGGAATTCATGCAGGAAGCGACTTGTTCAAGAACATGATAAATAAACGCTGGGATCATGAAAAATATGGCGAACTTGCAAAAAAATTCGCTGCTGATAAATTTCATATTTTAATTTTCGGTGGAAAAAGTGAATACGAACTGAATGACAAAATTAAAAACATCTCTCCGGAGAATACCACAGTCGTAAAAGGAACGAATTTCTTAAAATCCTGTGCGTTGATAAATAAATGTAAATGTTTTATAAGCGGAGATACCGGATTAATGCATACTGCCGCTGCTTTACAGGTGCCTTCTATTAATATATTCGGACCTACAAACTCAATCTATACAGAACCATATAAAGCAGAACACATCGTTGTCAAGAAAGACCACGGTTGTATCCCATGCTACGAATATTCAAGGACACCTTTGAAATGCAATCAGAATGAAAAGTATAAATGCTTAAAAAACATAACTGTTGATGAAGTATATAAAGAAACAATGAAATTATTGGATGGAATAATGTAGTGACGACCTTTGTGGTCGTCCATTACAGATATGTAGTTAAAATCATTAATCTATAGGAAATAATATGAAAATTCTAGTCTTGAATTGCGGAAGTTCTTCGATAAAATATCAGCTTTTTAACATGGAAGGAAAAAAGCTAATGGTAAAGGGAGTTGTCGAAAAGATCGGACTTATCGGAACTTTCATCCAGCAAAAAAATAATAAGAACATAAAGATAAGGATCGATAAAGATATTCCTGACCATCAAAAGGGTATTGAAGAAATATTAAGATTGATTATCAATCCTGAATTTGGAGCATTAGATAACTATGAAGAGATCAATGCCGTAGGACATAGAGTTGTTCATGGTGGAGAAAGATTCGTTGAGCATATACTTATTGATGATAAAGTTATAAAATGTATCGAAAATTTAAATAATCTGGCACCTTTACATAATCCTCAGAACTTAAAAGGAATCACATCAGCAAAACAAGTACTACCGGATGTACCTCAAGTTGCAGTATTTGATACAGCTTTCCACCAAACGATACCTGCTTATTCATATATGTACCCACTGCCATATTCTATCTATGTAAAGGATCAGGTTAGAAGATACGGATTTCATGGTACAAGTCATTACTTTGTAGCCAATAAAGCTTATGAGTTTCTTGGATTGGATAAAAACAACTCAAAGATCATAACTTGCCATCTTGGAAATGGGGCTTCTATTGCAGCAATTGAAAATGGTAATTCTGTAGATACTTCTATGGGTATGACACCGGTAGAAGGTTTGATGATGGGAACAAGGATCGGTGATATTGATGCAGGTGCTCTTATCCATATAATGAACACTGAAGAGATGAACTTATCTGATCTTAACACCATGATAAACAAGCAAAGTGGACTCCTAGGAATTTCAGGGATCTCTTCAGACATGAGAGATATTCATGCTGCTATTGCTAAAGGTGGTGACCGTGCACAATTAGCCTATGATATGTTTATTTACAGAGTAAGAAAGTACATAGGATCTTATACGGCTGTTATGAATGGAGTTGATGCTATTGTTATCACAGGAGGTATCGGTGAAAATGACTGGGAAGTCCGAAGGGATATATGTAAAGGATTTGACTATATCGGCTTAAGAATCGATCAAGACTTAAACCATGAAAAACGTGAGGAGGAACTAAATATTACTCATGAAGATTCTAAGGTCAGTGTAGTGGTAATACCAACAAATGAAGAACTTGTTATCGCTGAAGAAACATATAGATTGTCAAAGTCAGTTTAAAGTTTAGAGTTGAAAGTTGGAAAGTTTTTACCTTTAATAACTGTAAACTGACAACTGCAAACTGATTTTATCTTGACAAAGAAATAAAATTACCTTAATTTCGCACTTGTCAGGACCTGCACAATAACTGATCTGGGAACGGGTCAGGACCTAGCGGTAGCAGCCATACCGGAAATGTTATGTGTTGCAGGGATCCTGGCATTTTTTTATTGTTTTTTTTTAAAATATTTGTAATTTTCTTACAACTTAAATACAGGTAAAGATAATGAACATGATATATATAACTTGCGGTGATATAAACGGCGTCGGGAACGAGTTAATCCTAAGAACACTTAGTGAAGATCTTTTACATAGTGAAAATATTTTCACAGTAATCGGAAATGAAGGTGTTTTTCTTGAAACCGCTAAATTACTAGGTGTAAATGACCCACAACTTAATATTGTCTCCGATCTTTATGATACTTCAAATTATGAAAAAAATATCATCAATTTTTATAGCATTGATATACCTGGCATTAAACTAAATCTGGGAAAAGCAGAAAAATTAGCTGGAAAATTATCCGGTTTGGCAATAATTGAAGGTGTCAAAATAGCTGATCATTTTAAAGGTTCGTTAGTTACAGCACCAATAAATAAATATTCACTACATTTAGGTGGATATAACTATCCCGGACACACTGAATTTATTTCAGAAATATTAAACGAAGATGATTTTTTAATGATACTTGACGGAGAAATTATTAGAGTTGCGTTAGTAACAACACATTTAGCTCTGAAAGATGTCTCTGATAATATTACAACTGAAAAAATAATTAATAAGGGTAATATATTATATAAAACTCTGGTTCATGACTATAATATCAAATCACCAAATATTGTAGTCTGTTCACTAAATCCTCATGCCTCTGATAATGGTCTGTTTGGAACAGAGGAAAAAGATGTTATTGAACCAGCAGTGAAAATATTGAACAAAAATATTTCTGAGGGCAGATTTGTCGGCCCAATGCCTTCTGACACAGCATTCACAAAAGATTATGTAGATAAAACTGATGCTTACTTAGTTATGTATCATGATCAGGGCTTGATACCTTTGAAATTATTATCATTTGGAAGTGCTGTTAATTTTACGGCGGGATTGTCTCTGGTAAGGACTTCTCCGGATCACGGAACTGCTTATGATATAGTAGGCAAAGGAATTTGCGAAGTCAAAAGTTTTAAGAATGCTTTAGATAAAGCAATTTTATTTTTTAATAACAGGAAAATTTAATCCTATTCTTTTTCCGGTAGCTTAAACATATCTTCACCAACTTTGATCTCATTGGCGATTCTTACTCTAATTTTATGATGTTTTGTATAATCATCATTTAGTTTTGCAAGAAATCTATCCAATTTATTTCTATATTCTAACTGAGTAGACACTGTACTGAAATCTAAAGTATTCTCTAGAGCAATCGTATTTACATTATACTTAATTACACCGAATTTTGTCGCTATGAATACAATGTCTACCTTTTCTTTTCTTATTAAATTATAACCAATACTTACCAACTTGTTATCAAATTGGACATTTGTGGCATCTTTATTTGCTTGAACCTCTTCAAAATCAATGATATCTTCTTTATAACAATAAAGGATATCAGCCATATTGGATTTCATTTTCATTGCTAACGGATATGTTTCAGGATTTTTTTCATATGTTGATATTTGCTTTAATAATTGATTCTTGATAACCATATGTTTAAAATGGAATTTATTATCCTCATAATTAATATGAGTATTTACACCGATTAATATATCTTCGTGAAATACTGAAGCGTCATGAAGTATTGTTATATGTACATCTCTCATTTTTCAGCCTATTGAAAATCGATATTTTGTACTTATAATTTATTATCACCGTATATTAAATAAATATTTGAAATTAAGCAATATTTTTATATCTTATTTTAACTGAACTAATATGCTAAGGATATATTACAATGAAGTTAACATTTAAAATATTTATTTATCTGATCTTTTTTACGATTCTTTTGTCTTGTTCTAAGAAAAAAATAAAAGAAAACACTATACATGGTCAAAGAATTATATCTTTAGCCCCAAGTATTACAGAAACACTTTTTCTACTGGATGTAGAAAAAAACATTATCGGTGTAAGCGAATATTCAAATTTTCCTGAAGAAGCAAGATTGATCCAAATAGTATCGAGTATTTCTGATCTGAACCTTGAATTTATATTAAAATTAAAACCTGATATTGCTTTTATTCTACCTTCTCAAACTAAGTTTCAAGAGCAATTATTAGAAATGGGTATTAAATGCCATGTAACCGATCAAAGATCTGTTGATAAAATAATTACTTCAATCCAATTGATCGGAAAAGAGTTGAAATTAGATTTTAAAGCTAAATACATCAGTGATTCTCTTACAACAATATTGAACAATGTCAGAGCAACTGAAAAACAAAATAAAAATATTCTGATCAGCATCGGTAGAGACTTCAGTTCAGAAATAAGTTCAATCTACTCAACAGGCAAAGAAACTTTCTTGGATAATATTATTACTTTGCTTGGTTATAATAATGCATTGGATTCTGATGTTCCTTATCCCAAGATCTCTGCTGAAACAATTATTAGACTAGATCCGGATATAATAATTGATCTTTTACCATTGACCGACCCCGATGATATAAATCAGGCTGAGAATTCCTGGAAATCTTTATCATCCTTATCTGCTGTGAGAAATAAAAAAATATACCTATTTACATCAGATTATACTACTATTCCTGGACCACGGATTTTTAAGTTCATTCAAGAACTCTCTGATACGCTTAAAAACAAAAACCCCGAATAATCGGGGTTTAAAGCAATATAAAAAAAAGTTTAAAAGCAAAGAAGTTCAAGGAGAAGTATTAAATTTCAAGAGGGAGCTTAGAAATACTAAGTGACCTCGACTAAATTTATACTTCGTCGCAGAAATTCAAAGCTTTTACCTTTTTATGAAATAAATAAATTTTTTGAAGAAAATACCGGATCAGAAGTCAAATGCACTCCTAATTTTCTCATGCCCACTTCATCTCCCGGTGAAGGAATATGAGTTATATGAACTTCGCATCTTGCAAGATCTTTCAAATGCTTTATTGCTATTGCAGCAGTAGGATTTGTAAGAGCACTAATACTCATTGCGATCATTATTTCTTCAAGGTCTAAACTTACTACTTTACCTTTCAAAATATCTTTATTTAATGATGAAATTGCATCAATGACGTTTTCTGGTATTAGATGTATACTATCAGGAATACCTGCTAAATGCTTTACCGCATTAATTACCAAACTTGCAGAAGCATGCATCAATGAAGAGTTTTTAGCCGTGATAATAGTACCATCCGAAAGCTCAATTGCTGCTCCGCAGTAAATACCATTTTCTCCTTTGTTCTCTTTTTCTGCTTCTTCAGATTCTTTTCTTGCTTCAACAAGAACTTTACGATCTTCAACTTTTGCACCAATATTATTCATAATAAGCATTGATCTATCAACGGTTTCTTTGTCGATTAATCCTAATGCATATTCGCATGCAGATCTTAAATATCTACGAATTACCTCATGATGGGAAGCATATTGAGTGGCTTCATCATCAAAAATACCGCTCCCAGCTCTGTTTACACCCATATCTGTTGGGGATTTGTAAAAGGCTTCTTTCCCTGTAATTTTTTCTAAGATCCTTCTCAGTAAAGGAAATGCGTCAATATCTCGGTTATAATTTACGGTCTTAATATCGTATGCTTCTAGGTGATGGTGATCTATGAGATTCACATCTTTCAGATCGACAGTTGCTGCCTCATAAGCTATATTAACTTTATGCTTTAGGGGCAAATTCCATATCGGGAAAGTTTCAAATTTTGCGTATCCGGCATTTATACCTTTTTTATACTCGTGGTAAAGCTGACTTAAACAAGTTGCTAATTTTCCGCTTCCGGGTCCGGGTCCTGTTACTATTACAATAGGCTTTGTAGTCTCAATGAAAGGATTCGCACCATAACCTTCATCACTTACAATTAGATCAACATCAGTAGGGTAACCCTTGGTGAATTGATGAGTGTAAACCTTTACACCTCTTCTTTCTAACTTATTTTTAAACGCTTTAGCTGAAGGTTGATTTTCATATCTTGTAATAACAACTGAGCCTATATTCATACCCCATTCTTTGAAATCATCTATAGTTTTCATAGCATCTCGATCATAAGAAATACCAAAATCTGCCCTGATCTTCTTTCTTTCGATATCCCCCGCATAAATACACATTATTATATCAATTTTATCTTTAAGCTTTTGAAGTAATCTCATTTTTACATTCGGATCAAATCCGGGCAGAACTCTTGATGCATGATAATCAAATAACAACTTTCCGCCAAATTCAAGATACAGCTTATCATTGAACTTATTAACCCTCTCAAATATCTCCTGAGTTTGTTCTTCTAAATATTTTTCATTGTCAAAACCTTTTTTCATTGGCATGCTTTTCCCCTTTTATAAAAAAATTCATATTATTGTTGAACAATTGTATTCATAGAATTTATGATATAAAAAGGAAATTATCAATACTGATTAAAATAAAAAACCCCGAATATTCGGGGTTTATATATCGTAAGGTAAAGACGTACTACCAGTACATCTCTAATTAAAATTTTATTGCTGTTGAGATACTAATTGTTTTTATCGTTTCATTCTTACCTTCTATCTCACCATCACCGTTCATATCTTCAAAAGTATATCTGTAATCGAATATAATTGATGTTCCTTCGTTAATATTATATCCCAGAGTATATCCCATTATTGAACCAGATGTCTTCCAGTCCGTAAAATCCTCCACATTATTCTGCATATAATATGCTTTTGCTACGGATATTTTGGGTATAAGTGTCTCACTTAATGCGAATTCCCCTGATATTGATTTGACTGATTCAATATCACTGCCAGCTTCATTTGATCTCAGGTCCTGATAATTTGCTTGAATAGAAAACCAATCCCATGCGTTGAAATGTAATCCAACAAAATATCCATCAAGTCCCGGAACTAATTCCAGCATATCTTCTTTTGTTACAAATGTTCCACCAAAGTAAGTTGCTCTTTCCATTTCATAGGTCGGGTTGAAATAACCAAAAAGAAATTCACCATCAGTATGTCTATATTCTGCTGAAAGTATAAATGGACCTGCTTTTGCCCTGAATCCCGGAGCTGAATATCCCCATCCATAATCTTGTATCTGAGCAAATTGACCATAAATATCAATTGTCATAAAATCATTTTTGAAGATTGGATAACCAATATCAACTCCCCAGATAGTTACTTGCTCTTCTAGATTTGTGAACTCTTCAAGATCTTCTTTTTTAATTGAATCCGCTTCAGGAAGAACATTGATAGCTGTATTTGCAAAATTTGAGTCATTGTCTGAATAGTACAAATAATAATCAAACCATGTTGCAAATTTATCATCCTCAGGGAACCTGTCGATCTCGTTCGGATATTCATCATCATCATTGTCTCTTAAACCGTTAAATTGATTAAGATCAGTTGCGTAGGTAGCACCTATTGCAAGATCACCCCAAACTTTATAAAAACCTCTCACTCCAAAAAGCATACCGGGTTTATCAGTGAAAAGTTCTTTATAGTTATTAACTAACATCTCACCACCGAATTTCTCACCTTCAAAAGAAAGTTCCATACCAATTCTTTTGTAAGCAGGATATTCGATCATATTCGAGTAACCATCAACTATAATGTTATATCCCAGGTAAGTATAGTCCAATCCACCTAATCTGATATAGAACGGATCACCTTTTCTTGCCCATCGGACATAATAAATTTTATCTATGTAATCTTCCAATTCATCCCAATCCTCGCTGCGGACATTTCCTTCTTCATCAATCAGTAACTGAGCATCCAGTCCAAATCCGAACTTACCAATTGGCACATCAAATCGGAAGCCGATCTGCTGGTAATTTTGTCCATCTATACTTATACCACCTATTATTGCAGTTCCTGAAACTCCGGTATCTTCTGTATTGTTAGTCGGTGGTGCAGAAGTTTCCTCATCTTGAGCAAACGCTAAACTTAACATCAAAGTTAAGAGCACTAT
>JAQICF010000185.1 GCA_027858795.1 Candidatus Delongbacteria bacterium
TAGTTGCATCGATATTCTTTATGCTGAGCAGATGGGAAGAAATAGCCATAACTGAGAAAGATGAACATGGAAGATTCCCGGGCAAATTAAGTTTGGCTGTGAAAGAAAAATTTATAGATAGACCTATAGTTAACGAATATATCGAACTGCTTATATCTTTCATTCTTGAACTTGATCCTTCTGTAGATATTAAAGAGCAAGAAAGTAAGATTACTTTAACCTCAGATATAGATGATTTTAGAAAATACTCAAACTTTAATATCTTTAAGAAACTTGCAGGTGATCTTGTTAAGAGACGTTCCCCGAAGATGTTCTATGAGAATTTTAGAGAATTCTGTATGAAGGTCTTGCTTAAAACCCCAGATCCTTATGACACTTTTGAAGAACTGTTTCAACTTGCTGAATTGACTACGGAACGTCCAATTTTCTTTATACCTACAGCTGCTAAAAGTCGATTTGATTCAGGTTGGTTCTCAGGCAGTAAGGATTTTATCAATACTGCTGAATTCATTCAGAATAACGGGGGAGAGATCGGTCTGCATTACGGGTACGATTCCATGGGTTCAGTGGAGAAGATAAAAGAAGAGAAAGAACTTCTTGAAAAGAAATTAAATATTGAAGTTGATTCTGTAAGAGCACATTTTCTGAGATTTGATATTGAAAGTTCTTTTAACGATCTTACAAGCTCAGGGATTACTCAAGATTATTCTCTTGGATACTCTAAATATGCAGGTTTTCGTTGTGGTACCAGTTATCCGTTTAAAGCTTGGAATTTTAAAACTCGAAAGCATTATGATATAGAAGTTCATCCGTTGATCGTGATGGATGCTTCACTGAATTCTCACCAGGACATGAGTAGACTTGAAATAGCAACCGTTGTTAAGAAATACAAACAGGTTGTTGAAGCTTTCGGAGGAAATTTAATACTCCTGTTGCACAATTCTTCTCCAAAGTATGTATTTGAAGCTTTTAAGGAAGGATTGAAATAGATAATCCCTGTTTTTTGTCATTGATTAATTCAACTATTAATGAGATATTTAAAGGGTAATAATATAAAGGACGAACTTTATGGATACTCAGGGATTAATTGATTTTATTAGCAATGCAGAAAAGAAGACACCTGTAGAAGTTTTTATCAAAGGTGATCTTAGCAGTATCGACTTTTCAAAAGTAAAATATTTTGGCAATGATGATTTTGGTACGATCATAGGTGAATGGGATGATGTTGAACCGATTTTATTAGATAATAGAAATGATATTGTAGATGCACATATAAAAAATGATAGAAGAAATTCTGCCGTTCCTATGATCGACATGAAAGGTATCAATTCCAGAATAGAACCTGGTGTGTTCATCAGAGAAACCGCTGAGATAGGCAACAATTGTATTATCATGATGGGATCAGTGATAAATGTCGGTGCTGTCATAGGTGATGAGACAATGATCGATCTGAACGTTGTCATTGGTGGAAGAGCACTTATCGGAAAAAGGTGTCATATTGGAGCAGGATCGGTGATCGCCGGAGTAATTGAACCTCCATCAGCCCAACCTGTAATAATCGAAGATGGTGTTGTTATAGGGGCTAATGCGGTAATCCTTGAAGGCGTTAGAGTAGGAAAGAATGCAGTAGTTGCTGCAGGAGCTGTTGTTACAGAAGATGTTCCTGAAGGAATGGTCGTAGCTGGGACACCTGCAAAAGTGATAAAGAAAAGAGATGAAAAAACGAATTCAAAAACAGCGTTAGTTGATTCGTTACGTAAATTATAAAAATGATTATCCGTAGGGGAAGGCTCCCATGCCTTCCCACTTCGATTTAAATAAGGAAAAAAATGAAAAGAATAATAATCTTCATAATAACAATGACAGCGATTCTTTCAGCATTCGTGAAAACTCATGAATACGCAGAAGTTAAAATAAATGGTCTTTTAGATATAAAATACTTACAGGATAGCAAAATTGATATCGACCGTACAAGTTTCAACGCAAAAAGTTTACCTGAGGCTGTAAAAGTATATATAACAGAAAAGCAGTTTAAAATGCTGGGTGATGCAGGCTACACTGTTAATTGGACACCGTTAAGAATCCCTAAAGATGTAGAGGATTTTACTTATAACGAGGATATAGGTGATTCAATGCTTACATGGGAAACCAGATATCCTGATATTTGTAAAAGGATACAGATAGGAACTTCAGTTCAGGGGAGACCTTTGTGGGTTTTAAAGATCACAGACAGTCTTGACATTGAAGAGGCTGAACCTGAAGTTAAATTCGTTTCCACAATGCACGGTGATGAAGTTACCGGTATGGAAATGGAAATGTATATGATCGAGGATATACTTAAAGGATATTATTCAGCAAATGATACCATGCAGTTTATTGTGAACAATACAGAACTTTACATGATGCCTCTAATGAATCCTGATGGAATGGCTAACAACTCCAGGTATAACGCAAATTACATTGATCTTAACAGAAATTTCCCTGAAGGTACATATTATGAAGCTGACAGTGTTAACTCGACTACAATGCCTGAAAATGATGCAATAATAAATTGGACAAAGTCACATAATTTTATTCTATCGACAAATTATCACGGTGGAGCAGAAGTTGCAAATTATGTTTATGATAAGGATTTCGGTATTTCAGGTGGATCCTATGCTGCTAGTCCTGATGATGCTCATGCTTACTGGTTAGCTTACGGTTACGCGAGCAGGAATTCAAGATTATTCAGGAGTACTTCATTCACAGATGGTGTTGTAAATGGTTCTGACTGGTATACGATAGATGGTGGAATGCAAGATTGGAATTACAGATATCATAATGATATGGATATGACACTTGAAATATCAGGTACAAAATGGCCTGCATATAGTACAATGCCTGCTTATTGGCAAGAGAACAGAAATTCAATGTTCTGGTATTTATCAGCAGCTCATAAAGGGATCTATGGTGTTGTGACTGACTCAGTATCAGGTGTTCCGGTAGATGCTACAATTCAAATAGCGGGAATAGATAAAGATTATTATACAGATCCTGACTGTGGAGATTACTATAGAATTTTGGTACCTGGTACTTACTCGATGACTGTATCCTGTCCTGGATTTTTCCCTCAGACCATAGAAAACATTGTAGTGACTGATGATACAGATGTTTTTAAAGAGGCTACTGAAGTTAATGTTCAGCTTGTTAAAGATACTGGTATCAGCAATGAACAATTTGTTGTTGATAATTTGCAATTACTACAGAATTATCCTAATCCATTCAATCCAATTACAACAATTTCATTTATTAATGATAGAACACAAGTCTTAAGCTTAAATATCTACGATCAAGCAGGTAAATTGGTAGAAAAAGTTATTGACAGTAAATTCACAGCCGGACGACATTCATTTGAATTTAATGCGGAAAGATTATCAAGTGGTATTTATTACAATGTGCTCAGGACAGAGGAAGGAATTGTAAAATCAAATAAAATGGTTTTCATAAAATAAATTACCAGTAGGGGAAGGCTCCCACGCCTTCCCACTTAGGGTATTACACAAAGAAGGGGAAGTAAACAATGAACAAAAAAGAAATGTTAACTATCGCAAAAGATCTGAATAATTTCATAGACAGATCACCTACAAGTTCACATTGCGTGATTGAATCAGAGAAAATCCTGAAAAAAGCTGGTTACAAAAAGATAGATGAAGCTGAAAAGTGGAATCTTAAAGCCGGTGATAAATTTTATATGATAAGACATGAAACTTCTTTGATAGCAGGAATAATGGGGAAGAAAAAACCTAATGTTTCAGGTTTCAGAATGATAGGTTCTCATACAGATTCTCCTGCAATAAAACTTAAGCCTAATTCTCTATATACAAAAGGTGGTTGTGTTCAACTTGCCACAGAGATCTACGGTGGACCAATTTTTGCGAGCTGGATGGATAAAGATCTTTCTCTTGCAGGTAGAGTAATAGTGAAAAAAGGAAAGAGTTATGAGGTCAAATTAGTTGATCTTGATAAGCTTATTTTCAATATACCTCAACTTGCGATTCACTATAATTCAGATGTAAATAAAGCTTACAATATCAATCCTCAAGAGCATCTCGTACCTGTAATTGGTCTCAGTGAAGAAAAACTGACTGATGAATGGTTGAAAGATCAGATCGCAGCGAAGTTAAAAGTTAAAAGTTCAGAGATCATAAATTATGATATGGAGATCTATCCAGTACAAAAAGGTGTTATCTCAGGTTTTAACAGTGATTTTATTGTTAACAGAAATATTGATAATAAATCAATGGTCCATGCTTCTATCAAGGCTATCCTAGACACTAAACCTTCAGATAGTACTCAGATCATAGCTCTTTATGATAATGAAGAAGTTGGTTCATCTACTACAAATGGTGGTAATTCTACTTTGACTGCTGATATTCTTGAGAGACTTTCAGGTTCTAGAGTAGATTATTTCAGGGCAATAGCAGTTTCATACTATATGAGTGCTGACGGTGCTCACGCATTCCATCCTAACTATGGTGGTAAATTCGATGCTAATAATAC
>JAQICF010000198.1 GCA_027858795.1 Candidatus Delongbacteria bacterium
GATATATTTTCTAGTTTTTGTCATATAAAAATCGAATATTAATTCATTCTTATTTTTTCGATACTCTATTAAAGATTTTTCAAAATATTTATCTGCTTCATTCGTATTAAGCAATGAGTAACTGATCATCCCTAAATAATAGTATGCTTTAGCTGATATTTCGTGAATTTCGAATTCAGAAGAAAGTTTTATAGCATCAGTAAAAAGTTCCTTTGATTGATCAAAGTTATCTAAATGATAATATATGTCTGCCTGTTTCATTAAAGAATTTGCTTTCACTTCATCAACATTATTACAATTTAAAGTTGTTAAATATATCTTATTATAAAGCTCAAGAGCATTATCAAAGTCAAAACTAATTTTTGCAGCATCGCCTAATTTTTCTATTTCTTCAATGACATTTGCAAGAATGTTTTTTTGCTTATCAGGTAATGAAAGAACATTCCAGTAGTTATTAAAGCTGATTATTTTATTTGTATCTTGAATAAAGTCATCGATAAAGATTGGAGGTATGAGAATATTATTCTCAAGTTCTTGAATACTTTTATCAGTAATAAGCTTTTTATAGGTATTGTGAATAAGATCCTCAATACCGGTAGATTTAACATAATCAAGCTTTAAATTCTGTGGAAGTTCAACATCTGGAGTATATTCCATATCAATATTATACTTGTCCTTAATGAACCGATTGAATATGACCTTATTACCAAGTTGATTTAAATAGCCGATATTTGTTTTTATTTTTTTTATACTATTAAATTGTTCTAAACCTTGAATATTAGAAAGAATATAATCCATGAAAATGCAGAGGTTTGTATTATTCTTAAATGAGCTAAAACCTATAAAATGATTCTTTGAGTTACTGTCTGTAATATTTATCTGATAAAGTGAATAAATTTCACCATGTTTTATATTCTGAGAAAGTACATTAATAAAAATATTTAAATAATTAACTATTGTTTTATTAGTAGTTTTTGATTTTAATTTTTTGAGTTTTCGGGAAATAAGTGAAATGTCACAATTAAGATCCAGTTGTTCTTTTATTTTCTTTAGGGACAGCTTGGGATTTTTATCTTTCAGGTTTCTAACTTTGAGCAGAGTTTTGTCATCAAGTTTAGTTTTTTGAGTAACATTTCTTTTTTTTCTATAACTAAAACTCTTTTCACCAAGTAATTTATAATTCTTTACCCATCTGCCAACAGTATCTCTATCAACTTTATGAAATTTAGCTGCATTAGTAATATTATCAAATAAAGCAAAATCGCAAACTTCTTTTTTGAACTCAGGGGTATATTTTGGTTTGTTGTTTTTCATATTACATTTTAAAATTTAGGGAAGTTAGTTACTCGTAATGAAGTGCTTCAATAGGATTCATATTGGCGGCTTTTTTTGCTGGCAAAAATCCAGAAATCAACCCAACACTTACTGACACCACAAAAGAAACTACTATAGAAATAAAAGTTACAGTCGTATCCCACTCTGCATATTTTGAGATTGCATAGGTCATTATTATTCCAAGAAGAATACCAATGATCCCACCAATAAGACTGATCATTCCTGCTTCTGCTAAAAATTGAATGGTAATAGATTTTTTAGTTGCTCCAATTGCCATTCTAAGACCAATTTCTTTACGTCTTTCCAGTGCATTCGCTAACATAATATTAGTGATCCCAATACCACCTACAAGTAAAGATATTGAAGCTATAGTACCCATAACTATGTTAAATATCCTCTGTGTCTTTTGAGCTTGTGCCAGCAATTCCCTGGGAAGAATTATTTTATAATCTTCAATATCATTATGAAGTCTTTTCAATGTAGAACGAACAATCCCAGAAATTTTAAAAACTAAATCTTCATTTTTAGTTTGAATGGTTATCCTATTAATTTCGGCATCATACGTAGATTTACCTTGCCGCTTTATCATAGTATGTAGAGGAATAATAATAGAATTTTCATTACTGATTATTTCTATTCCATCTGAGGCTTTACTTGAAACATGATTTGATTTGAATACACCTATAATATTTAATCTCTGGTTTCGGATCTTTATAGAATTCCCGATTGGATTTTCACCGATAAAGTTTTTATTCGCAATTTTATCACTGATAACACAAACCATTTTATAATTCAAGTTTTCATAGCTGTCAAAGAATCTACCTTTTCTTAACTCAAGATTTTTTATATTAAGAAATTTCTCATCAGTTGCAATTATATCAGTTTTGACAATATTAGATCCAATCGTCACATCTGCTGATGAAAATATCTCAGACACAACTATTGAATTCTCTAATATTTCAGATATTACGTATGAATCATTTATGGTTAAACCTTTTGATAAATTTCGATCTTTACCATCATTTTTAAGATCATCATTAGATTTGTTTTCTATTATCACATTGTTTAAACCAAGTTGCTTTATGTTGTCAATGATCTCTTTTTTTGCACCCTCACTAATTGACATCATAGAAATAACAGCTGCAACTCCAAAAATAATACCTAATGTAGTTAAGAAAGACCTAAATACATTATGGCCTAAAGATTCCAACGCTATTTTAATATCTCTTATCATAAATAGTTTTTATTATCTGGGAAAGCAGATTACAAATGAGGTGCCTTTGCCAACTTCGGATTCAACAGTGATCGAACCTTTGTATGAACTTATCATTTGTTTGGTTATAAGTAAACCAAGTCCTGATCCTTTCCCGAATTCCTTTGTTGTAAAACCTGTATCGAAAATTTTATTAATATTTTTTTTAGGTATACCACATCCGGTATCTTCTATGTAAACGCAAATACTGTTTTTACTATGAAAACTCTTAATTGTTACTATCTTTTCTTGAGAATCTTTCATAGAATCGATAGCATTTTTGAGTAAATTTGAAAAAATCTGATCAAAGTGAACTTTAATACCTAATACATTAGGTAAATTCCCATCTAACTTTGTTATAAAGTTAACATTATTTGAATTGTGTAATATTAAATTAAACTTGTCGATCAAATTTATAATTACCTCATTTAAGCTGACAGGTATTTTTTTTATTAAGTTAGCATCTCTAACTGTTGTCGTAATACTTTTGATCATTTCTTCCATGCTGATAAAACTGTCATTAATTATATTCATAATATTCTTCATCTGTGGATGTACATCAGTATTTTTGTTCATCTCATCTTCCAGCAATTGATAACCTGTGATCAATGTTTGCAAAGGACTATTTAAATTATGGACTATGGATGCAGAGAACTTTCCTATCTCATAGAATTTTTCCATTTCATCGATTTTAGATGTCTTTTTTAAAACATCTTGAATCAATGTCTCATTCTTTTTTTCAAGACTTAAATTCTGTAATTTTATTTTTTCCTTCATTCTTTTATTTTCTAAACCAAGTTTTACAGTTTGTAACAATTGATTAACATCAACAGGTTTAAAAAGGAAAGAAAAAATATGACCCTTGTTTACTGCTCTGATAATATTTTCTTTATTGGAATTTCCACTTAAAATGATTTTTGTAACATCGGGAAATTCATGATGTATTTTTTCAGTTAGTTCACAACCACGCATTTTAGGCATCATCTCATCAGATATCAGAAGGTCAATATCATTATCTTTTATAATAGATGATACTTCTGTAGGGGCTTGCGTTGTAAATACTGTAAAATATCTCTCCAGGACCATTTTTAACGAATTGAGTATAAGTTCTTCATCGTCAACAAGAAGTATTTTGGCTCTGATGGGATCATTCTGGACATATGGAAGTTTAATGATTTGCATTTGTCTACCTATAATAACAATTTATACGCTGACAAATTATAAAAAATATCGCAAAATATCAAGAATTAAACTTTGATTAGATATTGACTATTTATTACTGGAATGCTAAATTCTTCTATATTTAGAAATAAAACAAATTGGGTTCAAAATGAAAAAAATAATATTTATATCAATAATTTGTTCTTTAACACTAATTTTTTCAAATACCATTAATTTCAAGCTGAGAACAATGTATCTAAAAGCAGATATTGATACAAGAGTAAAGCTAAATCTTTATAACAAACTGTTGGAAGAGAAGTTAAACTCATACGATTGGCAATTTCCTCTTAAAGATTTTGAACGAATAGAAACAATTATTAATGTTAATATTGAGAAATCGATTAGTGATGGAAAATATAAC
>JAQICF010000206.1 GCA_027858795.1 Candidatus Delongbacteria bacterium
CTAATGTCGTATTCTCTAAATATATTTTCGTTCATAATTTATCTCCTTATGTTTAATACCCGCCTAAGATACGAAATGTTGAATTGATACACAATAAAAAAAATGAGTTTTTTTAATTATTTTAATTGTAAATAAATTGAGTTTTTCATGAATTCGATAACGGATTGTTTTTAACGTATTCACGAATCCGTTTTAAATCCGATTCATTACGTATGATATGGTCGTGAAAACGTGGTTGCCATATAAAATCAATGTTATTCATTGTGGAATATTTTTTTACTCCGATTTTAAATCCACGAATTATTGATGCCAAATTATTTGATTGTGGCGCAAATTTATTTGAATTTTGTTTTCGTAGAGACGCAATACCTTGCGTCTCATTTTTAAAATCGTGTTTTGTTACAATTGTTTGTTTTGGGGTTGATTCGGATTTTGATCCGTTTTTTTGAGACGCAAGGTATTGCGTCTCTACGATATCGTTGTTTATAAAAATAATTCCATGTATGTGGTTTGGCATTATGATAAATTCGTCCAATTGAACATATGGATGATATTGAGGAATTTTTTGCCAATAATTTTTTGCAATTTCACCAATTTTGGATAAATGTATTTTATTGTTTAGGATTTTTCCAAAATATTTAATTTTATCTTCTGTACATATCGTAACGTAATAATATCCGTTGTTTGAGTAATCCCAATTCTTTAAACGTGTAGAATCAATACGGTATTTTTTTCTGTATAAGTTCCCGTTTTCCATATTACCTCCATCCTATTTTACTTTAACAAATGCAATATACAATAAGCAAAGTGTCAAATAGTGACCTCTTGGTTCTATTTATATGGTTTTATTAATAAAAAAAGGGGACGATAAGAAATCGTCCCCTACAACACATCCGGACGAACACATAGGTTCGTCCCTACGAAACGTTAATTACCTAATCGGTGCTACCAACCCAACTTTCTTATAAACTTTTGACAATGTCTTATATGCTGACTTCTGAACATTCGCAGCACCTTGTTTAAGAATTTGATCAAGTTGATCTTTATTCTTAAGAAATTCATCATGCTTTTCTTTAATCGGTCTAAGAGTTTCAACTACGATCTCAGCCAAATCTTTCTTGAAATCACCGTAACCTGAATTTACATACTTCTCTTCAATTTTAGAAATTTTTGTATCAGTTAAAGTAGAGTAAATTGTTAATAAATTATTAATACCTGCTTTTTCTGGATTAGCAAGATCATAAATAATATCCTTACCTGAATCAGTAACTGCACTTTTTATTTTCTTTGCAGTAATGTTTAGATCTTCGGTTAGAATAATAGTTCCTTTTGGAGATTCAGCTGACTTACTCATTTTATTCTCAGGATTCTGTAAATCCATGATCCTTGCACCTTGCTTAGGAATAATAGGATCTGGAATATTAAATGTCGGAGAATAAGTATGATTAAACTTTGCAGCAAGATCTCTAGCTAATTCAAGGTGTTGTTTTTGATCTTCACCAATAGGTATCAGATTTGCGTTGTAAAGTAAAATATCAGCAGCCATCAAAACAGGATAAGCAAATAGTCCAACATTGATAAATGTACCTTCTTTAGCAGATTTATCCTTAAACTGGGTCATTCTATTTAGCTGCCCCATACCTGTAATTGTATTCAATATCCAAGTAAGTTCAGTATGTCCTGTAATATGAGATTGTACAAATATATTTGATTTCTCAGGATCTAACCCTATTGCAAGGTAAAGAGCTAACATAGAATAAGTTCTGTTTCTAAGTTCATTTGGAACCTGGGGCACTGTTAATGCGTGTAGATCAACTATAATGTAATTCTTAGTATAGTCAGGATACTTATCCTGCAGACTAACAAAGTTCTTCATTGCACCAATATAATTACCAAGTGTCAAATTATTAGTAGGTTGAATCCCACTTAAGATCGTTTTATTAATTTCTTTATTTTCCATTTTTATCTTCTATTTTTGTTTATAACGCTTCCCGGGCTTATGGCAATAAGCCCCTACACCCTACGGTATTTCTATTGAACATGAATTAAAAACGGGTCCATCAATACAAGTAAGATAGTAACCATCTTCTTTTTTCTTCTTAACTGCACAACCCTGACATACTCCGATTCCACAAGCCATTGCAACTTCCAAAGATACCTGGCAATAGTGATCCATTTCTTCGCAATAATCTGCTACCGCTCTCATCATTGGATTAGGACCTACAACATATATATTGTAATCATTTATTTTCTTAAGATTATTATTTTTTATCTCAGCTTTCAAAATATCCAGGACATTTCCTTCAAACCCAAGAGAACCATCATCTGTAGCAGCAAAAAGTTTTATATTCTGATCCATGAAGAAATCAATATCAAAGAAACCTGATTTATCTCTGTTACCCCATATCAAAGTGACCTGATCACCTTTGTCCGTAAAGTATTGCATAAGCTTCTTTATTGGAGCGATACCAACACCACCCGCAAGTAAAAGTTTTTCTTTACCATTAACATTTATATTGAAACCATTACCTAAAGGTCCCAGAACATTTAACGTTTCTCCAACTTTCAACATTCTCTTTAAAATATCCGTTCCTCTTCCAACAACATCAAAAATGATCTCAAACTCATCACCTTTTGTATAAGAAACTGCGAAAGGTCTTCTTAAAACAGGTACCGATTCATCCTTATTATTCACTTGTATTGTAATGAATTGTCCGGGTTTAGTATTCTTTGCTATTTCCGAAGATCTTAAAACTGCTGTGATAAGATTGTGCTTCAATTCTTTTACTGAGACTACCTCAGCTTTAACTTCATAATATTTTGGTGCTGCCATATTTCTGATGCCTATATATTTTAATTCTAGTGCTTTTTATATTTATCCAAATTTATTCCGATCTTTTTCAAAATTCCTTTTTCATCAGCATAGATCAAAAGCCCACTGAGATTATTCTCCATTAGAAAATGTTGTCCTTCTTCTTTACCCATAACAAACACTGCTGTAGCAAAAGCATCACTTAAATATGCTTTTTTAGTTATGATAGTAACACTCATAAGGTCAGAAACTCCATAACCTGTTGCAGGATCAATTATATGACAATATCTTGTGCTATCTTGAATGAAGAACTTCTCGTAATCTCCTGAAGTGGCTACTGCTCCGTCGGCCACGTATAAAGTATCAATTAACGCTCCGTGTTTTCTAGGATGTCTGATACCTATGCTTTTCGGGGATGTCGATCGGACTAATAGATCTCCACCTGCTTCTACAATAAATTCTTTGATCCCATTTTCATTAAGATAATTTGCAACCGAATCTACTGCATACCCTTTACCTATGCCTCCAAGATCTATACTGCATCTGCTGTCTGAATAGAAAATTGAATCAATACTATATTCAATTTTATCAAATGAAGATACTTTAAGTAGATCGATAAGCTTTATTGGATTCGGCAATACAGGTTCACTCAGAGAATGAAAGCCCCATAATTTAATCACTGGTGCTAAAGCTACATCGAAATTTTTACCGGTATATTTATACAAATTATGAGATATCTTTAATATTCTTTTCAGTGATGCAGGAACTTCAATTTTACCTAACTTAGCATTCATATTCAGCTTTGATAGAGTGGAATTCTCAAGCTCAGGACTCATTTCGTTATTGAAATATTCCATTATCTTTTGGCTTTCATTGAACTTAATATTTACTTCATCCTCTTCACCTTCGTAAATATATGCGGTGATAGTAACATCAGTTGTAAATTCAATAAATGTCTTACTCTTTTTGATCTTTTCTCTCTTGCTACATGAAGCTAAAAAGGTCATCAAAAATATCAATATTATATGTATGGTTTTCATCGCGGAGAATTTATCTATATTATTAAATAATAGCAAGAAAAATCTTTACAATGTTTCGCGGAGATGGGTTCTCGTTTACCACCCCGTCAGCTGTTGCTGACACCCCTCCACAGGAGGGGTGGACGGTGAAACCGGCCGGGGTGGTAGTTTAACGGAACCAAAATCAAAAGAGGGGACGATAAGAAATCGTCCCCTAATCCATATCTTTATTCCTTGCCTTAGCCTAATAATTACTTTATCTTTTAGTACTATAATTTAAAGGTAGCATAATATACAATTTTTGTAGGTTTAAAATGGGAAACAGAAGATCCGTAAAAGACATTTATAAAATGAAAAAGCAGAAGAACAAGATCACTATGCTTACTGCTTATGATTATCAATTCGCAAAAATAATGGATAAGGCCGGTATTGATGTTATCCTGGTTGGAGATTCACTCGGAATGGTCTTTCAAGGTAATACCACAACTATTCCAGTAACAGTCGAACAAATAATTTATCATACTAAAATAGTTGTTGATTCTACTGAAAATGCATTTATAATTGCAGATATGCCTTTCGGCAGCTATCAGGTTTCAGTTGAGAAAGGTGTTGAGAATGCATGCAGGATCATGAAAGAAACAGGTTGTAATGCTGTCAAAATAGAAGGTGGTCAAAGAGTCATACCATTAGTGGAGCAATTGATACTTGCAGGCATTCCTGTTTTTGGTCATCTAGGCCTTACTCCACAATCTATAAACAAATTTGGAAGTTATAGACTTAGAGCAAAGAAAGAAGGTGAAGCTTATAAACTAATAAATGATGCTGTACTACTTGATAAAGCAGGTGTTTCAGGTATAGTTCTGGAGAAGATACCTTCTGATCTTGCTGAAGAAGTTACAAAAAAAATAAAAGTTCCAACTATCGGTATAGGTGCTGGTTCTGAGTGTGACGGACAAGTATTGGTCATAACTGACTTATTGGGTATCGATGAGGATGTTAATTTTAAGTTCGTTAGAAAATATGCTGATCTGAACACTATAATATCGAAGTCTGTTAAAGACTACATTTCTGATGTGAAAGAAGCAAAGTTCCCGAATGAAGATGAGTCCTACTAAAAACAGGATATAAAAATGAAAGTATTAAAAACGATAGCTGAAGTAAAGGAATTCGTAAAACCATTCAAATGTAAAGACGAATTGATTGGTTTTGTTCCAACTATGGGTGCTTTACATGAAGGTCATTTAGCTTTGGGAGAAGAAGCCAGGTATGAATGTGATTGTCTGATATATTCAATTTTTGTAAATCCAACTCAGTTCGGTCCTAATGAGGATCTTGACAAATATCCTAGAGATATTGAAGCTGATATTGCAAAACTAGAAGCCATTGATGTTGATGCAGTATTCTTACCTGATGAAAAAATGATCTATCCTGATAATTACCTAACATATGTAAATGTCAAGGACCTTGGAAAGATGCTATGCGGTAAAAGCAGAGTTGATCATTTTGAAGGTGTTACTACTGTAGTAACAAAACTCTTTAACATCATTGAATGTGATGAAGCTTATTTTGGAAAAAAAGACATTCAACAATTTATCATATTAAAGAAAATGGTCGAAGACCTTAATATGCCTGTTAAAATGATCCCTGTTGAAACTGTCAGAGAGGAAGATGGATTAGCTAAAAGCAGCAGAAATGCTTACCTATCGGAAGATGAAAGAAAAGCCGCTTCTGTTCTTTTCAGAGCAATGACCAAAGCAAAGGAAAATATAGACATACACTTTTCGCCTGAAGATCTGATAGAAGATGTAGTTCTTCTAATCTCAGAGGAACCTTTAGCTGAAATTGAATATGTAGAACTTAGAAGATTAAAAGACTTATCAAAAGTTGAAGACCTATCGGAAGAAGGAATGGTTCTGGTACTGGCTGTTAAATTTGGTAAAACTCGATTGATCGATAATATGCTTATGAAATAGTAAAGACGCAACATTTTGCGTCTCGTATAAAAAACATAGAGGAAAAGAAGTAAATGAATAAACTCTACACCCTGATACTCGCAGCCGGTAAAGGCACAAGAATGAAATCCGACCTTCCAAAGGTCATTCATAAAATTGATGGAAAAGAACTCGTTAAATATGTAATAAAGCAGGCTAAGGATGTTGGATCTGAAGAGATCTGGGTGATCACAGGTCATAAAGGCTCACTTGTTAGAGAAGCAACTGCGGATGATAATGTGTTCTATGTAGAGCAAAAAGAAATGCTTGGAACAGGACACGCAGTAATGCAGGCTGAAGATGTATTACAGGATAAAGAGGGTGATGTCCTAATTCTTTGTGGAGATGTTCCTGTATTAAAAGGTGAAACATTAGCCAAATTCAGAGATTTCCACCATTCATCAGGAGCTGTAGCAACTGTTATGACTACTAAGTTTGATGATCCATTCGGTTATGGACGAATAATCACAAATGACAAAGGTGAAATTTTAAAGATCGTTGAACAGAAAGATGCTTCTGAAGAAGAAAGAAAAGTTAAAGAAATAAATTCAGGTGTATATATAATCAATTTAAAGGATCTTTTTGCGTCTCTGGACAGCATCACATCTGAAAATGCGAGTAATGAATATTATTTAACTGATGTGATATCTATTCTGAAGAATAAAGGTAAGAAAGTCCTGACTTATTTAATAGAAGACAATACTGAGATATTAGGAATAAATACTATCGAACAATTGAAAGAAGCAGAGAGTATAATTTTATCACGGAAACAGAATTAATTAACGTTTCCGTAGCCCGGAAATACGTAGATTGATTTCCGTAGAGACGAGATTTATCACGTCTCACAATGAAGGAAAAAAGGAGTAGCAAAATGAAAAGAATTATATTTGTATCGATACTAATGATCCTTGGATTTATTAATGCTCAGTTTAGAGCTGATGTACAGCAATTTGATCCAAGAATGAATCTTATGACTCCTTCAACAGGTTCTCTATTCGATATGTCCAGAATAAAGATCGATCATTCTTTTTCTATGAATTATTCTTCTACAGGTACTTCTTCAGCATTTGTAAATGAATATGTAGCCGGAATTAACTATCGTATCTCTGACCCAATGAACTTACGCTTTGAACTTGGAATGTCATATACTCCATACTCAACTTTTACTATCCCTGGAGAAGAAGAGGAAGCTCAGGTATATTTAAAGTCAGCAACATTTGATTATAGACCCAATAAACAATTTCATCTGCAGGTAGGTTTTAATAACTATCAAGCAAATGATCTGCTATTTAATTCTTTAAATAAACCATTTGGTTCAAATTTTCTTACACCAGTTAACGATTAATAATTTACAACTAATGATTAATTAAATCAGGTAGAACAATACATGCCAAGAGTAAGACAAAAAATAAAATCTACAAATGAGCCAAAAGAAACTAATTGGTTCTTGTATGTGATCATATTTATTTTATTGATACAGACAGTATTTCTTTTTTCTAAGAATTTTGATTATATAAAAGGTCTATTTTCTTCAAACGGAATAGAATATGTTTATGAGAATACTGACGAAAACGATGGTAACTTTAATCCGGATACAAATGTAACCCATACAGGTGAATATTCTGATCTAAACAGACCTGTAAGAGTTGGTATCTTGAACGGATGTGGCAAATCTGGCCTTGCCGGAGAATGGAAATCAAAGCTTAGAGATCTAAAATACGATATCAGAGAAACAGGTAATGCTGATAAAAATTACATGAACTCAATTGTGCTCAGCAGAATTAAAAATATGAAACCGGCTTTTGATCTTGCAAAAAAACTGGGAATACCTGATAAAGACGTTCTTTTACAAATAAATAAAGATATTGTTGATATTGATGTTTCACTTATCTTAGGAAAGGATTACAAAAAATTAAAATGATGGATAAATTTCACTCTCTCAGAGATAAATATCCAACTTTTACATATGACAGTTTTTCATATGTAGTTCAAGAAAACAATTTATTAATTTCATTTCACTTCATTCAATCGGATGACATTGTTTTCAATCCTGAATTAATAATTCCAGTCAGCAATGACATTAATCCAAAAGATCTTGAAGTTATTATATTTAATATTGGCATGATCGAATTGATCAGTTATTACAAGGCGTGCTGCTCTCCGAAGATCCTTATTAAAGCCGGATATCTTTCTGAAGAACAAATATTATTCTGGAAAGATATTTATTTCAACGGACTTGGAGAATTTCTTTATACAAACCAGATAGAAACTACTCCTGATGAATTATTTACATTTAAAGTAAATTCTGATAAAATATTTGAACCATTAACTGCAGAATTAAATGATGAATGCATTATACCTGTCGGTGGTGGAAAGGATTCTGTTGTAACTTTAGAACTGCTGAAAGAAGAAAGGGGCAACTTACCTTTCATACTTAATCCCAGAGATGCATCAATAGACAGTGTAAGATCAGCAGGTTATGGTAACTATATCAGCTTTCAGAGAAAACTTGATACAAAACTTTTTGAACTGAATAAAGAAGGTTACTTAAATGGTCATACTCCTTTCTCTGCCCTACTGGCTTTTATAAGCACGTTAGCTGCTTATATTTATAAAAAGAAGAACATTGTCCTGTCAAATGAAAATAGCGCAAGTGAAGGCAATGTACAGTTCTCAGGTATCGAAGTTAATCATCAATATTCAAAATCATTCGAAGCTGAAAAGGCTTTACATGATTACATTTCTAAATACATTCACAAAGAGATAAATTACTTCAGCTTTCTACGACCTATATACGAATTGAAGATAGCTGAATTTTTCAGTAAATATAAAAATCATTTTTCAGGTTTCAGAAGTTGCAACGTAGGCAGTAAAAAAAATATATGGTGCGGTAACTGTCCAAAGTGCCTGTTTACTTACATAATTCTAGCTCCATTTATTCCACGTCAGGAAATGATCAATATATTCGGAGAAGATCTGCTGAATAAAAATGAACTTGAAGATGAATTCACAAAACTTCTCGGTGATACTGATATTAAACCTTTTGAATGTGTTGGTACTCATAGAGAGGTAAAAGCTGCTCTTGCAAAAACGATTGCGAATTACAATGATACTGAATTACCTGATTTGTTGAAATTATTCTCAGATAAATATTTTATAGAGTTTGATAGCATGTTAAATGATTTTGATATTTTGTTGAATTTCTACAGCAGAGAAAATCTTTTAAATGAACGATTCAATAATATATTGTACGATAAAATGTAACACAGGCTTCTCGATACAAATGCTTGCATTTACTCGAAAACCGGTGTTGAACCGCTCATTGAGTGATTTTTTCTAAAAAATTTTATCGAAATGAAGCGGAGGGATACAATGAACACAGAAAAACTAAAAAAATATTTTAACGATAAGAACATCTTAATTCTTGGCTACGGGAAAGAAGGAATATCTTCTTTTGAGTTTATCTATAAGAATTACTCCCCGAAAAGTATAACCATTTACGATAAAAGAGATATCTCGGAAAATTTTAAAGTTAAAAACGTAACATTGATATCAGATGTTGAATTAGAAAGTATCGATGGTAATTTTGATATTATTATAAAGAGCCCAGGGATACCTTTGTCAGATGAGTTTGTAAATAAGTTTGAAGATATTATTTCATCACAAACAGATATTTTTCTCAGAGAATTCGGTAATATTACTATCGGTATAACAGGTACCAAAGGAAAAAGTACTACTGCTACTTTAACTCATAAGATACTTAAAGACTCCGGGAAACATGCTCTTTTAGGTGGTAATATCGGAGTTCCGTGTTTTGATCTGATCCCTGATATAAATGAGGAAACAATAGTAGTACTTGAATTATCTTCACATCAGTTGCAGTATATCAAGAATGGCCCTAAGATAGCTATTTTCCTTAATCTTTATCCTGAACACCTTGATTTTTACAAGGATGTAAAAAATTATGCTAAAGCTAAAATGAATATTTTAAATTCTGGAAATGAATGTGTTATCTATCCTAAAAAAGAATTTTCTAAATTTGATACGATCTCAGATAAAATGCTATTTACTATTGAGACTGAAGATGATATCTCAACCATAAAATATATTCAAAATGGAAAACATAATCTTATTGAGATCAGAACAAATAAATTAAAGATTAAAGGTGCTCATAATTTATATAATATTGCATCGGCAGTTATAGCATGTAATATGACTGGATGCGGATTGGAATATGTTTTACAAAGTTTATATAATTTCAAAGGTTTGGAACATAGACTTGAATACTGTGGAAAGATCAGAAACATTCACTTCTACAATGATTCTATTTCGACTATTCCTCAGACAACTATCGCGGCATTGAGAACTTTCAACAATGAGATCGGATCTTTAATCCTAGGAGGGTTTTTCAGAGGAAAAGAAATTAAGTTTACGGATTTAGCTAAAGAGATCGAGCAATCAAAAGTTAGGAATATATTCTTTTTACCTGAGACAGGGATAATGATATTCGAGGAGCTACTTCAAGCTGGCTTTGAGCTTAAAGTTGATAATTACACTCCTTATACTCTCATTGAAAAAGAGGGATGGACTATAAAATGTTTCTTTGCAAATGATTTTGATTCTATGAAAGGATTTATTTTTAAATATACACCAAGAGATTCAATTTGTTTACTATCTCCAGCTTCTTCCAGCTATAATATGTTCAAAAATTTTGAAGAACGCGGAAATCGATTTAAAGAAATGATCAGATAAGTAAAGATGTAGCAGTGCTACGTCTCCTACTGACCACTTTTATTTTCGAATGTAAACTTTACAACCGGTCTTAACAAAAGTAAAAAGTTCTATAATATCATTATTTTTCATTCTGATACAACCTATTGAACCCTTAATTCCTATGGTTGATTCATCGTTGGTACCATGGATATAAATATATCTGTTAAAAGTATTAGAGTTCTTCTTTTGGAGTCCCTTCATCCTTAAAATTCTTGAAGTAATAATATCTTTCTCGTTTGCTACGTTTATCTTTGCAATTTTACCAGTAAATTTTCTACTTTTAAAAATTCCGCAATACGGAGCTCTTCCACCGATCTTCTGACAAACTTCATGCATTCCAAGAGGAGTTTTCATACTGCCTTCTTCATTACCTTCACCAAATTTGGAAGTGGACACAGGATAAACCAGCTTTATATTCCTGTGAGTGAAAACAAGTTCCTGTTTAGCTATTGAAATATCAATTTTCATTGTCAATTGTCCATTGTAAATTGTCAATTATACTTCTACATCAATATCTTCAGAAATAGATTGAATATCATTAAATTGATTTTCCAATTTATTTAAAAGATTAGCTGCTTCCTGAACCATTTCTTTTTGTTTTAAAAGATTATCAATCTTTGACTGAATAAATTCTTTATCCTTTGAATTTCTCATTTTATAAGTAAACTCTTCAATCTGATCTTCAATCACATCAATTTCATCATCACAGTCATAGTTCATATCTTCAAAGATCAGAAAATCCTTATTGATCTCATCTGCTATTTTCTTTAATTCTCCTTTATTAGAAGAAACCTTATCAAATAATTGCTTTAATTCTTCGAAATCACTCATACAACACTCCAAGTTAAATTTATTACTCAGAAATATAATAACAAAATTATTAAAATCCATAATATTATTCGCTTTAATATGGTCCTAATCGAACCATCGTTGAATTATATTGTTTAATTTTTGTAATATCATTATCTTCCATTTACAAAATTCGGAGAAAAAAAAATGAAAATCCCATTAGTTGACCTTAAAGCAAATTACCTATCTATAAAATCAGAGATCGACATTGCTATTCAAAATGTAATAGATAGAACAGCTTTTGTAGGTGGTAATGAATTAAAATCTTTTGAAAAGAATTGGGCTGAAAAATGTAATGCTAAATTTTGTTGTGGTGTAGCTAACGGAACTTCATCTTTAGAAGTAATTCTAAGAGCATTGAATATAGGGCCTGGTGATGAAGTTATATGCCCATCGCATACTTTTGCTGCAACAGCTGAAGCAATTTTAATGGTTGGAGCTAAGCCTGTATTTGCCGAAGCTTTAGATACAACTGCTTTAATTGATACTGCTAGGATAAAAGAACTTATCACTGAAAATACTAAAGCTGTTATCATAGTTGACCTATACGGACAACCTGCAGATTATTACGCAATTGAAAAAGCAGTAAACAATAAAGATATAACGATCATTGAAGATTCCGCACAATCTCACCTTGGAAAATACAAGGGAAGAACAGTTGGAAGTTATGCTGACGTTACTTCATTTAGCTTCTACCCCGGAAAAAATCTTGGTGCATTCGGTGATGCTGGAGCAATCGTTACTAACAATGAAGAGCTTTTTAAAGTAATGAAAATGATCTCGGATCACGGAAGAACTTCAAAGTATGAGCATCAAATACCAGGTGGAAATCTCAGAATGGACAACCTTCAAGCTGCTATTTTAGATGTTAAGCAGAAGTACCTTCCTGAATGGACTGAAAAAAGAAGAGCAGCTGTTTCAAAATATAGAGCAAGATTATCGGACTTTGTTCGATTCATTGAAGAAGAAGAATATAACGAAGCGGTATATCATCTTGCAGTGATAAGAACTGAGAAAAGAGATGAATTATTAAAATTTTTAAATGATAACGGTATTGGTGCAGGTATTCACTACCCTATTCCTTTACATTTACAACCTGTATTCAAATATTTAGGATATAAAAAAGGCGACTTCCCAATCTCTGAGAAAATCGCATCTGAGATAATTTCTTTACCAATTTTTCCTGAGATCACAGATGAACAAATAAATTACATCTGCGATAAAATAATCGAATTCTTTAATTAGATGTAGGGGCGTATTGCCATACGCCCTTACAAATAATATTGTAAATTATCAATTAAACCGGTTTCTTGATCGTGTCCAATAAAGTCCCATCACGCCACTCAATTATATGAACAACCTCATCAGTAGTTTCACATTTAGACGGTAGAACTCCAAATTCCTTAGCTTTTTCTAAAGACTTCTGATGCAATTCTTCAATTGTAATATTCTTCAATCCAAATTTCTCTGCATTTTCAAGCAGTGCAGCCTTGTATGAACTTGTACTGTTAGGATTAACAGAGATATATTCTTCTGTAACGATCACATCAATGACTTCACCCGGAGTAGTTCTAGTATAAACTTTATCAACCACTTTAGGGAAACCTTTACCATTTTTGCCTGTAGCAATAGGTAAGAAAATAACGGTCATATCAGCACCTGCAGCAACATCCTGTCCCCCACCAATACCGCCAATAATGCGACCATTTGCACAAACAGTATTTAAATTATAATCAAGATCTGTTTCTAACGCTGAAAGTACTGCAACATCAAGCATATTCACTGAACATTCTTTGTTTGCAACTGATGCATAATATCCTGCTGTAATCTCCATGTGTCTGTGATCTTTTAACAGTGATTCAACAACCTTTGCACTTGGTTCGAAAAGTTGACCATGCTGAATATAATTAAGCAGACCTTCATCAAGCATTTCAACGTGCATTGAAGTAACTCCACCAATTGTAAAATTAGCTTTGATCTTTTCTTCTCTGAGAATATTCCTGATGCTATCAAGTACTATAAGACCTGCACCACTTCCAACTTGGAAATTGAATTTATCCTTAATTACACCCGCAGCTTTCATCACTTTCGTAACATTTTCAGCGATCTGCATATTAAAAGGAGTTTTTGCTTTTTCAATATCAAGAGTACCTGAACCGATTCCTTCAGATAATCCCGGTGGATCCATATGAACTACAAAATCTACATTTTCCATTGAAATTGATCCGGGCATAATAAGATGATCACTTACAGTTCCTGCTAAGATACAAGTATAATCAGCGAACTCTGCATCTGCCGCAAACAACCCAACAGGACCGCACCACTGTTCAACTTTTCCCATCATACCGTTAGCATTACCATGAATATCTGCTATAGGCATAGGACCGAAAGCTACTTTTACATGAACTTCACCCGTCTGAAGTTTTCTTACTCTGTTTCCGTGAGATGTTCCCACTGTTTTCCAAGGTAAGATATCTCCATTCATAATATGAGCACCGAACTTTCTATATGGATTTCCATAGAGCCCTGACAAAGTTCCATCCATAAATGCTTCAGCCAGCCATGGATCAGTATTATCAAATAGTGCGTTCGCATATAAAATAATACCTTTCTTGTTATACTCTTTAAGTTTGGCTACGATTGCTTCAAGTCCTTTATCACCGAATCTATAGTAATGAGGATATGAAATAGTATCTCCGTCATTAATAATTTCCATTACCTGATCAAGTGAAGTTACTTTACTTTGTCTGTGAGGAATTGGTGAAGCACCTTTTCTCTTTTGAATAACACTACTATAATTTTGATCATTAAAAGCACCGGCAAATGGTTTATATTCTTTACCGTTGTAGTTCATTTTTGACTCCAATTAGTTTTGAAAAGTTAATCCTAAATTTAATGAAATGGTCGAAATAGATTGTTTGAATTTTACATCTTTTTCGATACTACCAATAACATCATTGAATGTACCATCGAATTCCAGGCTGGTAAGATTTACATATTTAACTCCGATGAGAAGTTTACTCCAAAGAACAAATCCAGCTCCAATGCTAAAAGTAAATGAATTTGATAGATCCCATGTGATATTTTCTTCCACTAATCCGTCATCAGTTATATAATCGTAATCTGGTCCATAGACCATTGACATACCTAATTGACCATCAATATACATACCAAATTCTTTTTTCTTTCGATCGAACATATTCTTGAATCTAAGCCCTGTAGTAAGATACATACAGTTATAAGCTGTAAGATCAACATTCGATAGTTCAGTTACTGTGGAAGTAGTATCAAGGTTATCAAACTGTTGATAAAAATCATCTCCTACACCATGATGAAGAAAGTTCAAACTGCCTATCCAGTAAAATTTCTTACCAATCTCTGATGACAAGAATTCTATTCCGCCACCGAAACCCATATTTGCAAATCCTGCATTTTCTTCACCGGCTTTATCATTTCCAAAATCAGTCTGTGGAAATGCCATAGTGCCATGGAATGTAAATCCCTGAGCTAAAACATTCGAGCTGACACCTAATAGGAACAAAATTCCTACAACAATTAATAAATTTTTCATATACACTCCTGTTTAAATTAACATACGAACACA
>JAQICF010000258.1 GCA_027858795.1 Candidatus Delongbacteria bacterium
AACACAGCAGAGAAAAGAGGACACACTGTTGACATTTTCAAGAACGGTGAATTTAACCTTTTCATAGAGAATGGAAGAACAGAATTATTTTATAACAAAGAACCTTTCTCTGTAACTGATTACGATATGGTTCTTAACAGAATATCCGTCAGAGAAAAAAGTAATGCTGAATATTACGTAGCGAACGAATTTATACATAACAATATCCCTTTCTTTAATACTCCCGATTCTATTGCAAAAGCTAGGAATAAGCTGCTTTCACTGCAGATTATGGCTGATCTCGGAGTCAATCTTACCCGTTCAGCAGTTGTTAGACGACATGAGGATATTGATTTCGCAATGTCGAAGTTCTCTTATCCTGTTGTCCTAAAGAACATCTTCGGATCACTTGGAAGTTCTACCCTATTGATTTATGATATTAAGCAACTAAGATCTACCTTTGATTATCTCTGGAATATCAATCGTAATGAGATCATACTTATTCAGGAATTTATAGAATCTGACGATAAAACTGTATCTGATTTCAGGGTTTTTGTACTCGGTGATGAAGTAATTGCTTCTATGAAAAGAACGAATTCTGATAATGATTTCAGAGCGAATTATAAAAAAGGTGCAGCTGTTAAGCTTGCAGAGATCACTGAGCAAGAGAAAGAACAGTGTTTACTGATCGCTAAGACCTTCGGGTTAGATATTGCAGGTGTAGATTTTATCAGGACAAAGAACGGGCCTGTATTCCTTGAAATTAATTCCAATCCCGGAATTGAAGGAATCAGAAAAGCCACCCAAGCAGATGGCTTTGATATTTTAGATAAAATTGTAGATTATTTAGAGATGAGAGTTGGGTAGGTTATTCTAAATTTTTAATCTCTTCCATTAATTGAAACGCATCTTTATCAAATTTAGAAAAAGCGAACCACTTTTTCCCCAAATCCTTCAAAGAAGCTCCAAAGTGATAAACATCTTTTTCATCAATAATAATAAATCTGTCATGAGATCGTTTGAATACTTTAACTTCCACAGGAAAATACTGCTTTTCAAATTTATTAATATCTTGTTTTAGTTTTTCAGAAATTGACTTGGTTAATATTTTAACATTAACATTTCTACTTATATCTATAAGATGTAATAGCACAGTGTTATCAATATAATTATCTATAATCACTATTGATTCTCTTGCACTTCTAAAAACATCTGAAACAAATTTATAAGCATCAAATATTTCACCATCAAAGAATATCTTTTTATTTGGTATTAACTCCTTAGATTCTAAAGCAGAGAATACTTTATTAAATTTTTGATCGTTTTCAAGTAGTTTTAATTCGATTCTATCAAATCTATGAAATATTTGTGCGTTTGATGAAATAAATTTACGTATTTCAACAAACTGTTTAATTATCTGAATACTAATTTTGACTGCAACATCACTTTTAAGAATACCTGCGAGCATAGCAACACCTTGCTCAGTAAAAACAAAAGGCAGATAACGAGTTCCACCCCAACTTGAGGTTCCAATTTGGAACCTCAAGTTTAACTCATTTTCTGTTAATTGAAACATAAATTCAGAAGGAAATCTATCAATATTTCTTTTTACCGCTTTGTTTAGTATCTTTGTTTTAACTTCATACAACTCCGCTAAATCTCTATCAAGCATCACTTGTAGCCCTCGAATTGAGTATATCTTATCCTTTATTGCCAACTCAAACTTATTCACTTCATTTTTTTGCATAATATTCCCCATCATTAATATTGCATCCGGGCAGACATAAAGCCTGCCCCTACGGTTCTTGGTGTTCTTATATAATGTTGGAATATAAACATGGCAAAGTATCATATAGTGACCTTTTGCTGTATTTCTTTACTTTTTTTCGGAATTGAAAGAATAAAAAAAGCCAACCTTTCAGATGGCTTTGACATTTTAGATAAGATTGTTGATTATTTAGAGATGAGCTTATAACTATTCGATATCTAAATCTTCTTTTATCCCCAAATACAATCTAAACATCGGATGAATTGCAAAATTATTAATATTACTTAAATTAACTAGAGATACTTGATGCGGACCCCAAAAATCATCACATGATTTATTTTTAATTGTTGCAGATGTTTTAGCAGATAAGAATCCAACTTGCCATAGAACATTTATCAAGTATTCTTCATTCTGACCGTCCATCCATTCAAGCTTTACACCAGTTTTAATATCTCCATTTAAAATTTTCTGGCAAAATTCTTCTAATTCTACTCTAGTATAATAACAATTTTTACCTCTAAATACTTCAAATAGATTAATTAAGTGAGAATATTGAAATTTGTACTCTGCAGAAATATCTTTTGTTCTATTTTCTGAATATTTTGCTTCTGCTGTAACTATTGAATTGACACCTATTTTATCAACTCTCTTCTCAACAGCCCTATTTTGAGACTCTGTGCATAATTGTATGATTTCTCTAGGTCTATACAATGATCGACTTACAATATATTCAAACGAACTCCTTCCTAGCACTTCTTCTTCAAAAATCACGTTCCAGATTTCTTGAATAGAATCATACCTTAAATCGGTTATCGAATATTTTATACGCTCTGTTATTAGTTTAAAAAGTGACTCTTCATCCCATTCTAAGTTCTCAAATAGATCAATATTTTTTTGATAATCTTCATAGAGAGTAGGTATGTTATTATGTAATTCTTTTCTTAATGAAATTATTATTCTAAAATTATCGTTCATCTCGTTTAAAGCAAGTACTGCTTGGAATAAACCTGCAACAAATAGTTGAGCATCCTCGGAGGCATCCCAACCTATATCAAGCTCATCAATGAGGATGATTATTGGCTTTTTATCTGTTAGCTTTTCTAGTTCAGGTAACAATTCAAGTAACTCTTCTAATTTAAATAAATCTTGAAGTTGTTTCGTTTTAATTCCAGCTTCATAAGTTCCAATTTTGAATCCTTCTATTCTTTTTAAATATGATATGAAAATATCTAAGAAAGAATTTGAGTTTAATTTATGATTATCTCGTAAATATTTATGAATATTCTTAGCTGTAGTCTTAAATACAACTTTTTTTAATGTCGAAGCATATTTTTTCATAGCTAAAACATAGAGTAAATATTTCCATGCTGCTGTAAATGCACTAACTTTTGCCCATGAGCCCTCCTCCTCTTTTATCATAGTGGATTGGAGTAAATCGTAAGAATAATTTTCAGGAGTCATTTCAATAACAATTGATCCTTGGTTCTTATAATAATCAGCAAGCATTTTCATTAAAGCACTCTTTCCTGTACCTCTATTACCAAGAATAATTGATTTTTTATTTGACTTTAATCTATCAAATGCTCCTGTCTCTATAAAATATTTTTTTAGTCCTTGATTAATATCTCTTTCTGCAGCTGGCGCACCAAATTTCACAGCTTTTATGTTTTCAAGCATTATTTATTCTCCTTCTTTCCTGCAAACGGTTTAAGAAACAACCCAATAATCCAAGCAACTAATACTAATATTGGAATCCCAATAACCAGTGCAACCAGAACCGTAATCACTATCGCAAAAGTCGTACCTACGACAACCCCAACCAGAGGTAGAACCAAGAACACAGTCAATCCAGCAACTAAAACTGAAAATAATATCGCACCAATACTGATCAAAACCCTAAAAATAGGATTCTTAACTTCCTTATCATTAATAACAATCTTCGGACCCATATCTTCTCCTATCTGTATCTTAACTATTTCATTGCTAATTATATTTCAATGTATAAATAATAAAATAATATGTCAACCTGTTTTATTAATCGATGTGGGCGTGTATCCCAGCGGGATTAAACACCCATAACCACAGGTTTCAACCTGTGGCACAAAAAAAAGGAATGGTTTGAAACCATTCCCTACATCCCATCCAGTTGGACACATGGGTCCAACCCTTCTACATTCCCTCATAGTGATAATCATAAATACTATAAGCATTCTTGATCCCATCATAAACAACAAGCTTATCCTCCATAAAATGGAAAGTTTCATCAGTCGGAATAGGAGCTTCAATTAATTTAACAACATCGATCACAATAGTATTCTGAAACACACCATCTTTAAAAATGTCAATAGCAGGATTATGTTTAAAGCCTTCTTTTCTTTGCTGAGAAACCCAAACCAACAAATGACCATATTTATCAGTAAACATCTTATTCATAACTGCTTTTAATTTATAGTCCGGAATAATCCTCTCACCATTCCAACCAAACTGAGAAGACTCTTGATAGTGCTTTTTTTCTTCAGGATTAACTTCTATTCTTCTAGCATGCTTAGATATTACTCCTTTTAAATTACCCTTTTTATCTTTAATGTTGATTGTGTAACTTGAAGTAAATTTTGTTGGATAATAAATATTATCACCGTAAGATGCGAAAGGTGTCAAAACAATCTTAGCACCTTCGATATCCATAGGCTCAATAGTAGCGGGTACTTCATGTAAAACTATTTTTGTTTTATATTTTTTATCTTTAATAACTAATTCATTCCCTATAAATACTTGTTCACCTTCTACTAAAAATGTAGGATGATAACCCAGTATATCATTCGCACCGATACCAATATCAACTACACCATAATAAAGACCGGGTATCCCAATTTTCTGATTTCGAGCAAAATTCCCGTTCAGATCAAAAACTGATCCTCTGGCTTGTCTTGGAGAGCAGATAGTAAGTGAATCTCCAACTATTGCAATATCTTGAGCACCATTAATTTCACCCGGACCATTACCTGCTCTACAAAAATTTAGAAGATATTTTCCAGTTTTATCATATTTATGTATCGTTTGTGATGCACCATCTAAAATATAGAAATTACCATCATCGTCCATTTCCATATCAGAAGCATGAGAGAAACTCATAAGACTGTCTTCTGCATTTCCAACGATCTCAAGTTTATTATCAATCACCAACTTCAAGTTAGGATTTGCAGGTACATTCCTGTTCTGATAATGCTTCACACCGTCCTTTTCTGTTATGGTACACGTTTCATTTCTAGAGCATCCTACTGTCAACAATGATAATAGAACACTAAAAGTGAACAGACCAACCAGAATTTTAGAATACTTTTTCATTTGTCTTTCCTCATATTTGAATTATTTCGCTATTTTATAAGATATATAATAATACTTTGATACATAAATATACACAATTTTTTAACAAAGTGTTAATTATAGAGGTTGAAAGGGTAAATTCGGGAATAAAAAAGGGCGTAATGAATTACGCCCCTACTTATAACTTGTCACTTACAACTTACAACTGTCCCTACATTCCCTCATAATGATAATCATAGAACGTAAATAGATTCTCACCCATATCATAAACAATGAATTTATCCTCTTTAAAATCAAACTTCATATCAGTTGGAGTATGCGACTCAACTATCTCAAGCTGATCAAGAATAATAGTATTCTGAAATTCTC
>JAQICF010000269.1 GCA_027858795.1 Candidatus Delongbacteria bacterium
CCGTTAACTGCAATGCCCCCATAATTGGCTATTGTACAGAAATAAAAAAATTTAGGAGGAAATTATGAAACATCTCTATTCAATGGTACTTTTAGTTTTGGTTGTTATGTTACCTTACATGGGAGTCTATGGACAGATTACACCTAAACTGCGTTCATACTATGTAAGTAAAAATGGTAATGACGAGAAAAATAATGGACGATCAGTTGACAAACCTTTTGCTAGTTTGTCTAAGGCTATTGAAATGGCTGGTAAAGGTGCAGTCAAAACTATTACAATTATAGATGAACTGAATGGCAGCTGCGATTTAAGAAATACAGGAAAAAAGGAAATTTTACTACAAGGTTTAGTTGATTCTACAGATGTTAGTAAAGTAGTTTTTTCTTCAATTATAATCTCAGAAGGAGGCCCTTTTCGCATTGAGGATATTAAAATTTCTGGTGCTATTTATCGTCGAGGACTTATCATAAGGAGTGCAGATGTCACATTGGGTAAAGGTGTTAAAATCACTAACAATACAAAAGGCGGTGTTGAACTTGATGGTGGAACGCTAACTATGACTGATGATGCTTCAATATATTCTAATATTGCAAAAGGAAGTACATACTTTGAGAATTATGGTGGCGGTGTTAAACTTGATGGAAAATTAATCATGCAAGATAATTCAAGCATTATCAATAACGAATCTGGAAGTATAGGTGGAGGTATATTTGTTGAACATATTGATAGTGGTCAAATAGTATTAAAAGGTAATGCAAAAGTATCCGGGAATATAGCAGGTGATGATGGTGGTGGAATTTATGTTGAAGAAGTTGATAATTATGGAACCACACCATACATCACTATTACCGAAAATGCTATAATCTCAAATAATTCTGCTGGGGAAAATGGTGGCGGGATTTTTTTTGCATATAGTTCATATTATTATGGTAGACCAAAACCTTTCGTTGAACCATTTTTATTATCTGATCAAGCGAAAATAACTCAAAATAAAGCTAAAAATGGTGGTGGGCTATACTTAGATTGGAGTAGCAATACAGCATTTAGCCTTTTGGGTGGTAAAATATCTAGTAATACTGCTGAATTTGGTGCTGGGATATATTACAAAGGGGAAGATTTTCAAGGGGTTCATGACAATAAAAAAATAGCTGCACCTTATGGTAATACATTCAAATTAAATGGAGGAACAATAACAGAAAATGTGGCGGACTTTGTTGGCGGTGGAATTTATTTAGAAAAAAACTGTAAATTTGTGAAAAAGAAAGGTAAAATCATTAAGAATTCTGCCGGGGATGGTGTAGGAGAGAATACTTATACGCAAGAATGATTTATAGGAATTGTAATAATGAAAAATTTAAAATTATCGGAGTCTATTGCAAAAGATTTTCTGTGTGATAGTAGTGATTTCCTTAAGCGATTCGGAGTATTGTTCGAATCATCTATTACAAGCCATATTGGTTTGAGGAGCAAATTACTTATCGATCTAATTTTTTCGGCGGAATGTAGCTTGAAGGCATTAATTTTTCTAAACAGTAATAAAAATGAAAAAGAAATATATAACCAAATTTTTACTCACAAATTGCAAGATCTGTTAGATAAGCTTCCTTCTGACGAAAAGAATCAATGTTCTTCTTACATTGATGAAAAATTATTAGATTATGATATTGGGAATCGGTATTTAATTGAAACTCATAAAACTTATAGATCAAATGGATTCTTGTCTGAAAAATACTACAACACAATATCGAATTTTAATTGGCTTAAAAATGTTTATAATAATTTTTCTGAATTAAATAAATATGTTTGGACAAAAATAAAAGTACCAATTGAAGATATTACATTTAATGAAATTAATATTGATAACTTAAAGGAAGAGCATAGTAGAATAATGAATTTAAAGAAGAATCGAAGAAGGGGGCACAGCAGTTAACATTGGCAAGACATCAATGGTTACTTGGAGATTTAACTCGTTATGACACCACTGCTTTTTGCCATGACCGTTGTGGGACATCGCAAATATAAATTAAAGAAAAGAAAATGAGCCAATTGATTAGTAATTATAAAATTTGACATACGATAAATGAAATAATATATTGAGAACTTAGGATTTTAAAAGAGGAGGTGAAAATGTATGATACTATAGTAAATATTAGAGAAATTGCAGTTATAGCTGCTTCAATTGTTGGTATATTCTCTTTGATAAGGGGATATTTTGAATACAGATCGTTTAATAGGCTGAAACGGGTTGAATTTTATATGAGCCTTAGACATAAATTCAAAGAAAATGATACAATCCGAAAAATTACTGAGATAATTGAAAATAATGATGATGAAAAAACAAAGAATATATCTTCGATTGATAAATACACCTATCTTGGGTTTTTCGAAGACATAGCTTTATTAGTCAACTCTAAATTAATCAAGCCTAAAATCGCACATTATATGTTTGGGTATTATGCCATAAAATGTTCAAAGAATACAATATTCATGAAAGAAATTGAAGGAAATAGTATGTATTGGATTGTTTTCTATCGTTTCGTCAAAGAAATGAATGATTTAGAAAAAAGAAATATGACCATCACAAAAAATGAGAAATTAAAATTCAAAATCTAACGCGTTAGGTATATTTAATGCAACAAAGAAAAATCCCCGTAAACTAAAAACTGTAGAAGGAGTAAATGGTGAAACAAATAGGAATGAATTCAAACAAACTAGTCGTAACAATTTGCGTAGTGTTGCTAATTCTCTTTATGGGATGCTCAAATATGAGTAAAGGTGAAAACTCTTTAAGTGAGTATAATTTAAAAGGGAAAGTAAAATCTCTGAAAGCAACTTCCTTCAGTGTAAAAGAAAAATTTGGTGAAATTTCAAAAGGATTACCAAATTACTCTATTAATTCAGAATTTAACGAAGATGGTAATATTACTTCCCAAACTGTTTTTTTTAGTGGTGAAATTTCAAGTAAAGAAATTACTGAGTATAATGTAAATGGAAATAAAATTAAGAACATTCGTTATGACTCGAAAGGGAATATTTCTAAGATTACAGAGTGGAATGAATTCGGTGACATTACTATGACAGAAAAATTTAAAAGTGATGGTACTATCACTAAAACTACAAAAAAATATAATTATAATAAAGACGGGTACAAAATAAACTGTAAAAACTATGATCACAATGGAGAATTGTGGCTAGAATCGAAGTATATTTATAACGAGAACTTGGAGATAATTAAAATTGTTGGATATAGCGAAGATGTTTTAGTTAAAGAAGAAATCTATGAATATGATAATGATGGCAACAATATCAAATATACTCTTAGTTATGGTGATAATATTGCAGAACAAAGAACTTTTGAGTACAAGAATGGGCATATTGTAAAATCTCATAATATAGAATACGATGATGACGGTAATATTGATTCAGAACATTCATCTGAAACTGAATATGATGAGAATGGAAATGAAATTATGCAAAAAAGTAATACAACTTCCGGTATGTCAATTTCATCTCATGATTCGTATTCTTATGAAGAGTTTGATTCATATAACAATTGGATAAAGAAAATTAAACATCCATATAATTCAGAAAAAGTTATAGGAATTACAGAAAGAGAGATTCAATATTATAAATAAAAAAAAATAGCTTCAATTTTTATAACATCATAATTTCAT
>JAQICF010000069.1 GCA_027858795.1 Candidatus Delongbacteria bacterium
TGTATATTCAAGTACATTAATATTGAATATTGTCCATTATTTCAAATAAATACATTGATTTTTGTCCAAATATTATAAAATTTTACTTGATTTTTATCCATTTTAACCCTATAATGCTCATACGATATAAAAAAGAGAAAATAATTAAGACAGGGACTTATGAAAAGAGATATTCAAGAAATATTATTAAAATGGAAAAATAACACAAAAAATAGAAAACCAATAATTCTTAGAGGGGCAAGGCAAGTAGGAAAATCTTGGCTTGCAAAAGATCTGGGAAATAGATTTGATGATTTTTTTGAAATAAATTTCGAAAAAAATCCTGAATTTTCGACTTTGTTTGAAGGAAATTTTGATGTTGACGAAATAATAAAGAACATATCTAATATTTTTGGAAAAAAAATAATTGAAGGGCAATCTCTTATCTTCTTTGATGAAATTCAAATCTGTTCTAAGGCTATTACAGCCTTACGATACTTTTACGAAGATATGCCAAATTTGCATATTATTGCAGCCGGATCATTATTGGAGTTTGAATTAGAAAACATATCAGTTCCTGTAGGCAGGATAAATTTTATTCATATATATCCTATGTCATTTGCAGAATTTTTAACTGCATCAGGCAAAGCACATTTACGAGACTTATTACTGAAAAACAGCAAAGAATTAAAATCATTATCATTACCACTACATGAACAATTGATACTAGAGGTAAAGAATTATACTCTGATTGGAGGTATGCCGGAAGTTGTTAAAGAATTTTTAGATTCAAATCTCTTCGAGAATTGCATTTCAATCCAAACAAATTTACTTGAAACATACAAAAGTGACTTTAAAAAATATGCTAAAAACAGAGAAATAAAATATTTAGATTTACTTTTCAATTCAGTTGTATTTCAAATTGGTCAAAAATTCAAATATTCTTCTGTTTCCACCGATATAAAAAGCAGAGAACTTGGTAAAGCAGTTGATTTATTAGAAAAAGCCGGATTGATTTATAAGGTATATCATAGTAGTTCAAACGGAATACCGTTAAAAGCTGAAATAAATACTAAAAAATTTAAAATACTTTTTTTTGATATTGGATTAACATTAAGGTTATTAAATTTTAACTACAAAGATCTAATTTTACAAAATGATATATCTTTAGTAAATAAAGGTGCCGTTGCGGAGCTTTTCACAGGTTTGGAATTGTGTCGTTATCACGATTTCAGAACAACTCCGGAACTTTATTATTGGCATAAAGAAAAAAGAGGCAGTAACTCTGAAGTTGATTATGTTATTGAGATTAACAATGTGATAACTCCGATTGAGGTAAAAAGTAATAAAAAAGGTAGTATGAAGAGTTTGCAGAAATTTATTGAGGTGAAAAAGAGTAATGTGGGAATAAAAATATCGAATAATCCTTACTCATTATTCAACAAAATTCAAACTGTTCCATTCTATGGGATAGAAAGCTTGGTGAAATAACTCAAACGTATGCGAATTTACTAAAGCAGATCAGCATTTATTTAATACTTAGGGTTTGATTATAAATAATTCAAGTTGTATATTCATATAAATTGATAGCAGAAATGAAACTGATTAGGAATAGATATGAAAAATAAAATAGATGCCAGAGTCTTGATCATAGATGATGATCTTGGTGTTCTTCAGGCTGCTAAGCTTTATTTGAAGCAGCATGTTGAATTGGTGGATATAAATGATAAACCTGAAGAAGTAATATCTAAGTTGAAAGCAGATGAATATGATATAATTTTCCTTGATATGAATTTCACAAGAGATGTTACAAGCGGGGATGAGGGTTTTTATTTCTTAGAAAAGATCAAAACGATTGATCCATCGATCGAGGTTATTCTTATTACAGCATACGGTGATGTAGAACTAGCCGTGAAAGCTATGAAAAATGGTGCAGCTGATTTTATTATCAAACCTTGGCAGAACGAAAAACTTTTAGCAGTCGTTGGTACTGCAGTTAATCTAAACAAAGCTAAAAATGAGATCAAAGTTCTAAAATCACAGAAAGAGCAATTGATCAAAAGTACAAATAAACCATTTTATGATTTGCTTGGTAATTCAGATTCAATCAAGAAAGTTATCAGCATGATAAAGAAAGTATCAAAGACTGATGCTAATATTTTGATAACAGGTGAAAATGGTTCAGGAAAAGAGCTTGTGTGCAGAGCTATTCATAATGAATCACACAGGAACAATGAACCTTTTATCTCCATAGATATGGGTGCGATAAGTGATACTCTTTTTGAAAGCGAATTATTCGGTCATGTTAAAGGATCATTTACAGATGCTAAAACTGAAAGAGTCGGGTATTTTGAAGTTGCAAACAAGGGTACTCTCTTTTTAGATGAGATCGGAAATCTTCCTTATTCACTTCAAGCTAAGATCCTCAGGGTTTTAGAAACAAGAGAAGTTAAAAGGCTTGGATCTCATAAACCAATTCCTATTGATATCAGGTTAATATCAGCTACAAATTTAAATATTGCTGAAATGGTGCATGATAACAAATTCAGAGAAGATCTATTATTTAGAATTAATACTATTGAAATAAACGTTCCTCCACTAAGAGATAGAGGCCCGGATATAATTTTATTGGCAGAAGTATTTATAAAGCAATTTTGCAATAAATACAAAAAACATGAAAAGGATTTATCCCCTGAGACCAAAGAAAAATTATTGAATTACAGATGGCCAGGCAATGTGCGTGAGTTGAAACATTGTATTGAAAGAGCTGTCATAATGAGTGACGGAGATACTCTCTGTTCTGAAGATTTTTATTTCGGTCAAAAAAATGATTTTACCAGTGACAATGATCTTGATCTGAAAAAAAGTGAAATAAAGGCTATTCAACAAGCTTTGAAAAAGCATGACAATAATATTACAAAGACTGCCAAAGAGCTTGGTTTGTCAAGATCAGCCCTATACAGAAGAATAGAAAAATACGAATTGGATATATGAAAAATTATTTAAGATCATTTAATACTAGAGTAATATTTCAAATCATGTTGATCTGTATCAATTTGTCTGTAAATATATATTTATTGTTGTCTCCGTCTAAAAATTATTTTATCATAGCCTTTATTTTTATTGTACTTATTTACCAGATTGATAAACTTCTTAGGCTAATGCACACGACTAATCGTGATTTTATAAGATTTCTTGAAGCAATTGAATATTCTGATCTTACTCAATCTTTCTCAGATAAAAAAATGGGAAAGTCTTTCTTAGAATTAAATACTGAGTTTAATAAAGTAATTGAAAAGTTTAAACAGAGTAAGTTAGATAAAGAGAAAAATCTACGGTATACGAAAAACATTATTGAATATATAAATAATGGTTTAGTAAGTTATGATCAGGATGGTAATGTTGAATTTCTAAACCGGGCCTGTAAAAAAATATTAAACTTGGGATTTCTTAAAAACATAAACAGTTTAAAGAATTCTCATCCTGATATTTATGAATTATTGAATGATCTAAAACACGGTGATAAGATCGTTAAAAAGATCAAGTTTAATGATGAG
>JAQICF010000100.1 GCA_027858795.1 Candidatus Delongbacteria bacterium
AGATTAAAGATTTATTACGAATTCACCGAGGATATTCTAAGAAATTAAGAAATAAAATTATTAATGAAATTTTATTAAAAAATTGATAAATAACAACACAAAAAAGGTATTAACCCAAAGATTCTTAGAAAAGCAAGCAAAGGGTCACTATATGACACGATGCTAATGTTATATTGAAACAGAAGACGGAGAATAAATGGAAAATAATATATTCGTATTTACATCAGACAAAACAAATCTAAAATCCAACCCTTAACATTGGCAAAACAACTTGGACACCCGACTTGACTTAGTGAATCACTTTTTGCCATATCCGTTTGGACAAACAAATGAGAATCAACCATGAAATGTGTTTTTTGCAAAGAAAACTCTGATAATAGTAAAAGTATAGAGCATATCATTCCTGAAAGTTTGGGGAATAAGAATGCTGTATTAGCTAAAGGTATTGTATGTGATTCTTGTAATAATTATTTTGGTGGAAAAATTGAAAAAGACTTATTAGGTTCACCATTTTACAAATCTTTAAGAAGTAGATATGGTATTGAAAGTAAAAAGGGAAAAATTCCACTAAATGTCGGTTATTTACCAATAACTGGTAGTGAAATAGAAGTTGATTTTAATGGAATCCCAGAACAAAATAGCCGAACTTTGAATGTGAATATTCCCAAAAAGTCTGATTTTCATAAGATCCTTAATGGTGAAATTAATGAATTATATATTCCCGTTTCATTTGATCTGGAGAAAAGTAAAATAGTATCAAGATTTTTAGCAAAAGTAGGAATTGAAGTTGTCGCTCAAAAATATTGGGATTCTGAACGAGATGTCAGTTACTTAATTACTGAAGAACTTTTTGATCCTATACGAAACTATGCAAGATATGGTAAAGGAGTAGAATTATGGGACTATCATCAAAGGCGAATCTATGAAGAAACAGAAGAAGCTAAATCACTTCAGAAAATATATGAGTTTAATATTTGGTCTACTGAAGATAATGATAATGCCTTAGGTCTTCATTTAACGATTGTGCTTTACGGATTAGAATTCACTATCAATTTATTTGAACCATCAATCAATAGGTATCAAAAGTGGTTAAGAGAAAATGACAATAAAATTCCAATATAAATACAAACCCATAACATTGATAAAAACCATTACACCAAAATTTTGCCATTTCCGTTAGCAGTAATTCTAAAAAGGATAAAAAAAACAATATGAATATATTCGACTATCCAAGCAATAAATTACTAAAGCACGATGAGTGAGGAAGAAATGAGGATTGTTGAGGGGAATGGAAAATGGATGAGATAAAAAACGATAAAACATAGTATCGAAGGTATTACTGGGATTATTTAATGGTTGCACTAATTCGGAAATTAGCTTAAAATGTGACATTATAAAAATTGGATTGTTTGAGGTATTGATATGGAAAATAATATTTTTATTTATTCGCCTGATGAACAAGATATTAAATTTGAAAGATTCCATATTTGTGTTTGGGAATTCAGGAATGGAACTTCTATCATTGAAATAGGGGGAGAGATAAAGCATGATTGCTTGACAAACTTAGATCAGCTTTCAATATATTTATACATTCCTTGGATAAATAATAATCATAAAGTTATAGATCTTTACGATAATTTAAAAAACCCTGAAAATAGTAGATTCATCTTTAATGATTCTGTTATAGATACTAAATCCCTTGATGGTGGAATAGGCATTGGAGGTGTAATACATTCTTTTGTTTCAAGAGATCGCCTTTGTATTCTTCCCATTCAACCTGATGATATTATCGATTCTACTAACAAGATAGTCAAACTTTCACTTAACTCTCTTAAGAAGAGTGAAGGAGCAAACGTATATTTTCGATTTTATATCGAAAATGATATAAAATTATTGTCAACTAGGAAAACTGGGATTACACACTCTACAATTATTTATGATTTTAAAATAAACGAAAAAGGAATTTATATGGTATCTCAAATATCGTTAACGAAAAGGCATTATGTGATATTGCCTCATGCTTTTTCTTAAACATAATTCCAAATTCTTACGAACTTAATTTCGTTGATAATACTGTTCTGAAGAGTATTAGAACATTGGAATATCCATCTTTTACGAGATACTTAGGTGATAAAAGAGTTAAAAAAGATGAGCATATTGTTGTATTCCATAAGAAAGAGAATAAAGACAGTTATAATTTTTTTATTAAATATTCTAAAGAAAGAATTGGAATGGATCAGATCGCTTTAGCGATATCTATTAGCTTATTATCAGGCCTATTATTGTACATGCCTTCATATAAGAAAGAAGTCGATGATACATATTTTTCTGTTGCTTTTTGGGGTAAACTACCTCCAGAGGTAGTTATCTCGACATGTTTAGTGATAATTGTATTACTATACTTTTTCATACCTTTTATCGTTACTTATATAATGAGGATTATTGGTGAAATTAAGAAATTTATAAAGGAGACTTTGAGAAAAAGATGAAAGTGTTATTAGATACAAATATAATTATACATAGAGAAACCAGTCATATTATAAATAAATCTATCGGACAACTTTTTCGTCTACTCGACAAAGGGAAGTATACTAAATGTATACATCCAGTTACGATCAAAGAAATTGAGAAAAATTTAAACTTATTAACAGTTCAGTCTTTCCAAGTAAAGTTAGAAAGTTACAAGCAGTTAATTCAAACCACACCTATAGGTCAGGAATTTAAATTTATTATAGAAGAAATTGATAAAAGCCAGAACGATTTCAACGATAGCATATTATTGAATGAAATTTATATGGAAAGAATTGATTATTTTATTACAGAAGATAAGAAAATTCATAAAAAAGCAAAATTACTTGATATCGATGACAAAGTATTTACAATTGAAACTTTCATTGATAAAGAGTTATCGGAGCATCCTGAACTTATCAATTATAAAGTATTATCTGTAAGAAAAAAAAGGTTTGGAGAGTTAAATATAAATGATGTATTTTTTGATACTTTTAAAAACGATTACAATGGATATGTTAAATGGTTTACAAGGAAAGCTGATGAGTTTATATATGTAACTTATGAAGACAATTTCATTGCTTCCTTACTTTACCTTAAAGAAGAAGACCATTCAGAAGACTATTCAAATATTAATCCAGTGTTTTTTCCAAAAAAGAGATTAAAAATTGGTACTTTTAAAATCACTAGAAATGGAGCAAGGCTCAGTGAAAGATTTATCAAAATTATCTTTGATAATGCGTTACGAATGAAAGTTCAAGAAATATATGTTACAATTTTTAATAAGGATTTAGAAAAGAAAATGTTACTTAATCTGCTATTTGATTGGGGATTTAAATTTCATGGATATAAACAAACTGCAAGCGGTAAAGAGGAAGTTTATATACGGGATTTCATCCCTTACTTCGATTACACAGATCCAAAATTATCCTATCCATATATAACTAAGAATAATTCGATCTTCTTAGCACCGATATATCCTGACTACCACACCGACTTACTCCCCGATTCGTTATTAAATAACGAAAAACCAGAAGAATATAAGGAAGAAACTCCTCATAGAAATGCTCTTAAAAAAGTGTATATATCGAGATCAATAGAAAGAAATGTTAAACAAGGAGATTTGATCATTTTCTACAGGACAGGGGGTTACCATAAAAGTGTTATTACTACTTTGGGTGTTGTTGAGAGCATAGTTTTCTCATTTAAGAATTCAAAGAATTTTATTACAAAATGTAGGAAGAGAAGTGTATACTCAGATCAAAAGCTTTTAGAGTGGTGGAATTACAATTCAAATTACAGACCTTTTATTGTAAACTTTTTGTATTGCTATACATTACCTAAAAGAATAAATTTAAAAAAGATGATCGATTTGGGTATTATTGCTGATATAAATTCTGCTCCAAGAGGCTTTACGAAAATCTCGAAAGAACATTTTGAAACGATTTTAAGGGAGACCCATACAAATGAAAGTATTATTGTCGATTAAACCAGAATATGCCAATAAGATATTTGCAGGTACAAAAAAGTACGAATTTAGGCGTAGTATTTTCAAAAATCCGGATATTAAAACTATTGTTGTTTATTCCTCTTCACCTGTTCAAAAAGTAATCGGCGAATTTGAGATTGAAAGAATTTTAAATAATAGTATCAATGATCTATGGAATATTACAGAGCAGGAATCCGGGATCAATAAAGAATTCTTTTTTGAGTATTACAAAGGCAAAGAAACAGGTTTTGCAATAAAGATCAAAGAACCAAAGAAGTATGAAATCCCTTTAGATATCAAGCATGATTTTAACAAAACCCCACCACAGTCATTTGTGTACATTTCATAAAAGATATAACAGATATCTTACAAGAATTGAAAAGGGTAAAGATAGGTATGAAGTATGAGGTATGAAGTATGAGGTGGCTCATGGATTCGCTGGGTTTGGGTTGGTTCAATTGACAGTTGACAATGGACAATTTACAATTAAAGTCAAAAGATCCCAACTTCTGACCTCTAATCTCTAACCTCTAACATCTAACATCTAAAAGCTCCTACAGGGGCTTTTTTTTATTAATAAAATCACAAATAAAATACCAAAAGGTCACTATTTGATACTTTGCTAATGTTATATTGCTCTTAAAAGATGAAATAAAAGTAATAAACAGGAGAAAGAAGGATGAAAGCACTTAGTGAAAAAATAGTTGAATTAATTGAAAATGCACGAGTCTATGTTTCTAAGACAGCTAATACAACTATGGTATATACCTATTTCCATATTGGCAAACTTATCGTTGAAGAAATGCAAAAAGGAGAAGAAAGAGCTGAATATGGAGCAAATTTATTAATACAAGTTTCAATAGATTTAAAAAAGAAATTTACAAAAGGTTTTTCTGTTCCTAATCTTGAACGAATGAGAATATTTTATTCGATTTATTCAAAATCCTCAAACAACTTGAGGAATTCTGACATTTTTAAAAAATCCTCAAACAGTTTGAGGATTTCTCTATCAAAAAACAAAACTATAAATTTACTACCATTAGGTTGGTCGCACTATCTATTTCTTTTGAGGATAGATAATGAAGTAGAACGACAATTCTACGAAGTGGAAAGCTATAAAAATCAATGGAAGTTAAAAGAATTAGAACGACAGTTTAATTCCGGTTTATTCGAAAGACTTTCATTAAGTAAGAATAAAGATGAGATAATTACACTTGCTAAGAAAGGTCAAATAGTAGAAAAACCAGAAGATGTAATAAAAGATCCACTTATTTTGGAATTTCTAGGTTTGGACGATAAACCCAAATATACAGAAACAGATTTGGAAACTGCCATTATAAATAAAATTGAAGATTTTATGATGGAATTGGGAAAAGGTTTTTTCTTTGGAGGAAGGCAAGTTCGATTTACTTTTGATGAAGAGCATTTCTTTGTTGATCTGGTATTTTACAATCGGTTGCTTAAATGTTTTGTACTTATTGATCTGAAGATCGGTAAATTAAAACATCAAGACCTTGGGCAAATGCAAATGTATGTAAATTATTACGATAGATATGTAAAGCAAGAAGATGAAAATCCAAGCATAGGTATAATTATTTGTAAGCACAAAAAAGAAACTATGGTTGAAATCACATTACCTGAAAATAACAAACAACTTTTTGCATCTAAATACCAAACTATATTACCTAGTAAAAAAGAACTTAAACAGATAATAGAGAATAATTTATAATACAAACCAGGATAATTCATGGATTCACTGGATTTGTTGTTTGACTCGAGGAAATAAAGAAAAGTCAAAACATGAATATCTCCCGATAAATCGGTACAAATCAAGGAGAGAAGATTAAAAGATTCCAACCTCTAACTTCTGACCTCTAACCTCTACAAGCTCCTACAGGGGCTTTTTTTTATTAATAAAATCACAAATAAAATACCACAAGGTCACTATTTGACACTATGCTATGGTTATCTTTCATAAAAAACATTAATTAAATCGGTAGGATGATGAATGCAAAATTAATAGAAGAAAATCTTTTCAATCGTGTAGATAATATTCTCAGTATTGCTCACAAGAATATTGTAACTTCAGTAAATATTAATATGGTTATTGCATACTGGCTAATAAGAAGAGAGATCGTTATAGAATTGCAAGCTGGCAAGAAAAGAGCAGCTTATGGAAAAAAGATAATTGAAGATTTATCACAAAAACTAAATAAAAAATATAAACAAGGGTTTTCTATTAGGAATTTACAATACTTTCGAAAATTCTATACAGTATTTTCTGACAGAATAACAATTTCGCACCCGCTGGGTGCAGAATTCAAAGACGATAATCAATTTTCAGATAACTGTAATAATAGTAGTGGTTTAGCAATTATGCACTCACTGGGTGCGGAATTTAAAAGAATGAAAATACACTCTTTCTCTCCTCAATTATCGTGGTCTCATTATAGAGCCTTATTAAAATCAAATGATAAAAAAGCAAGACAGTTTTATGAAGATGAAGCAATAGCTTGTGGATGGAACAAAAGAGATTTAGAGAGAAATAAAGTTATTTGTTGAAATGTAAGGATAAATCATATATTACAGTATCCAAAAATGGAGTCCCTAAACAGATGAAAAGAAACAGGTTTTGCAATAAAGATCAAAGAACCTAAGAAGTATAAAATCCCTTTAGATATTAAAAGTGATTTTAACAAAACCCCACCGCAGTCATTTGTGTACATCACATAAAAAAGATCCTAAGATAAATCCAGGAATATATAAGTTGAAACAAGGGGATCTAATCCCCTTGACTGGCATATAGCCAGTTCAACTGAAATATAACGAATGCGGATAAATTAATCTGTACCCTTTGTCAAGGACAATGATAAAAAGGGGGTTGTTCTAAAAGTTGACTTCTGTATTCAACAGGAGTCAACTTTTTCAAATCCCATTGTGGTCTATCATTGTTAT
>JAQICF010000155.1 GCA_027858795.1 Candidatus Delongbacteria bacterium
TCGATCTGTTTTCCCTGATAGTGATCAACTGTTTTAATATTTTGTAAGTATTTACCTCCATATTTTTTAATAACATTATTTATTGTCAAAGATTCTTCATTTAAATCCATTAAAACAGAAATGTCTTTTATTACCTTTGGGTACTTAGATAGATTACTTAAGATGACAGTATCATCAATACACATACTATCCTCTATTAACATTTCAAAGCAGAATATATTATTCTTAATTTCAAATACTTTTGTAGTATCATCAGATAATTTTCCAAAAGTAGCTATCTTCTTCCCATTTGAGAAGGCAGATAAAGATTGCGATCTGCTGTAGTAGCTTGGAATGTCTTTATTTTCAAATTTAATATCTTTTATTTTTTTTGCTGCGAAAAATTCTTCTGCAATTCCTTTAATATCATAAAAATCATACTCAAGTTCGGACTCATTCCATTGTTGTTTTCTGTTTATCCCCGAAAGCAGGATAGCAAAAGAATTTTTTTCCTCTAATTCGTTATCTTTATGATAAAATATTTTTCCAACTTCGAAAATATTTATGTTTTCATATTTTCTTCTAATATTTTTTCCTGCAATATTCAATAAAGAGATCAGGATAGAATTTCTTAAATGATTCATTTCCTCATTGAGCGGGTGCTGGATCTTTACAGGTTTCTTTTCGAATGGAATACAGAATTTATGATCTACCATACTTTTGGCGGATACTTCATATAGGCCCATTCCAACTAATTTCTCTCTGATAAGATCAATTTCAAGCTCTTCTTCGTCTTCGTTAATATTCAAATCTATATTAGATTTTATTTGTTCAGGTATTTTATCATAGCCATATAGCCTTACAACTTCTTCGATAAGGTCAATTTCTATAGTAATATCAGGTCTAAATGTAGGTACTGTTACTATAAGGATATCTTCAGTTTTTTCAACAGTTTTCAAGTCAATAGAATTCAACGAAGAAATTATATCTTTTTTATCAATTTTAAATCCTAATAATTTTTCAGTTCTACTTAAACGCAACTCTATGGATAGTTCGGTAATTTTATTAGGATAAACATCGTAGATACCTTTTGCTGTTCTGCCACCCGCTAGTTCATTTATCAAAGCTGCTGCACGTTCAATAACAAACTCAGCATTGTTTGGATCCACACCTCTTTCAAATCTTTTTGAAGAATCGGAAAAGATATTTGTATGTTTAACAGTATGTCTTATGTCTGCTAAATTGAAATAAGCAACCTCAAGTAGAACATCTGTGGTTTTTTCAGTTACACCGCTATTTAATCCACCCATAACACCTGCTAAAGCAACAGGTCTTTCTGCGTCGCAGATCAGTAAGATGTCATCGTTCAATTTATATTTGTTTTCATCCAAAGTGGTAAATTCTTCACCATTTTCGGCTTTTCGTACAATTATTTTTTTACCTGCGATATCGTTGTAATCAAAAGCATGTAGAGGATGTCCTGTTTCCATTAAAACGAAATTTGTAATATCTACAACATTATTGATCGGTCTTAATCCAACTGCGATCAATTTTTCTTTTAACCATTTTGGTGATTCTTTCACTGTGATACCTTTGATAAGCCGTGCAGAGTATCTTGGACATGCATCAGTATCTTTTATCTCAATATTGATATGATCTTCAATATTCACATCACTCTCTTCCAGTCGGAACTCAGGAACTTTTAATTTTTCCCCGGTCAGATAGGCAAATTCACGACCAAATCCCAAATATCCTAATGCATCAGCCCGATTGGCAGTGACTTCAATATCAAAAACATGATCTTCATATCCGTAAAGCTCTTTGAAAGGTGTTCCGGCTGAATATTTATCATCAAGAACCATTATTCCATCATGATTGTCAGATAATCCAAGTTCATCTTCGGCACAGATCATTCCATTTGATTCAACTCCACGCATCTTAGCTTTTTTTATCTTAAATTCAGGGAATTGTGCTCCCACAAGTGCAACCGGAACTGTTTGTCCAGCAGCAACATTCGGTGCTCCACATACGATCTGTAATTCATCAGTACCAACATCAACTTTACAAACGGTTAATCGGTCTGCGTCAGGATGTTTTTCACATTCAGTAACCTTACCAACCACAAAATTTTCAAAATTATTGCTTATATGTTCAACTGATTCTGATTCAAACCCAAGAATTGCTAGTTTATGAGCAACTTCATTTGCATTTGAATTATCTATGTTATGTCCAACGTAATCTTTTAACCAATTTGCGGATATTTTCATTATTTATTCCAAAATTAATATTAAAATTGTTCTAGGAATCTCAAATCATTTTCATAGATGTCTCTTATATCATTGATCCCGTATTTTAGCATAGTTAATCTTTCTATTCCCAGTCCGAATGCAAAACCTGTATATTTCTCGCTGTCAACACCTACATTCTCGAGCAATTTAGGATGAACCATTCCACATCCACCAAGTTCTATCCACCCGCTATTCTTACATAGTGAACATCCTTTTCCGCCACATTTAAAGCATGTAACATCCACTTCAGCAGACGGTTCAGTGAAAGGGAAGTAATGTGGTCTGAATCTTACTTTAGTGTTCTCTCCGTAAAGATGCTTGAAGAAGGCCAGTAGTGTTCCTTTTAACTCAGCAAAAGAAACATTTTCATCTACATACAATCCTTCTAGCTGCATAAACATTGCTGTATGTGTAGCATTTTCTTTTTCATTACGATAAACTCTACCAGGGCATATGATCCTATATGGAGGATCTGTTTTTTCCATTGTTCTAATCTGAACAGATGATGTCTCAGTTCTTAACAATAATTGAGAATCCTTATCAACATAAAGAGAATCTGTAATCTTTCTTGCAGGATGCCATTCAGGCATATTTAATGCGTCAAAGATATAATGCTCAGTTTCAATTTCAGGCCCTATTGCAACAGAAAATCCCATTTGCCTGAAAATTTGCTTGATCTCATCTCTCATTTTATAAAGTGGATGATATTTCCCAGTTGGTATATTCCTACCGGGCAATGAAAGGTCAATTTGATCTTCTTCAGTGTTTATAAAACCTGATTTTAAGTTATTTATCAAATCATAAGCTTCTTCACGAAGGTTATTAAGTATTTGACCAAATTCTTTCTTCTCTTCGTTGGCAACTTCCCTTATTTTTGAAAATAATTCAGGTATTGCACCTTTTTTGGATAAAAATTTAATTCTTTTTTCTTCAACTATCTCTAAAGTTTTTGAATTCTTAATCTCATTTAAGATATTATCACGTATCTGTTTCAACTTATCAATTTTCATTTAACTACCTGTTTTTCTGCATCTATTGCTTACTTTTAATGGATAATTAACATACTATAAGCTTTATAATAAGCTTATTTGTATTATAACTTAATTATTTAGGTAAAAATATAATTTTAGTGCTTAAAAGTCAATTACTTTAATTTATTCTTAAAATGAGGGAAAAAAAACGGGGATAATAAAAAAATGGGTAATAAAAAAGGGAGCTAACATTGTTAACTCCCTTTTCGTACTGAAGACCGGACTTGAACCGGTACACTCCAAAGAGCGAGGGATTTTAAGTCCCTTGTGTCTACCAATTCCACCACTCCAGCAAACATTCTATGTGACTTTCTAGTGAGGCGACGACCAGATTTGAACTGGTGAATGGAAGTTTTGCAGACTTCTGCCTTACCACTTGGCTACGTCGCCAACAAAAAAAAGAGCGAGAGACGAGGGTCGAACTCGCGACCCCGACCTTGGCAAGGTCGTGCTCTACCACTGAGCTACTCTCGCTTTAGGGGGGCAATATAAATAATATATTTTTTGTATGCAAGAGATATTTGATTTTTTTTAATTTTATTCATTGAGGTTAAAATATAACCTTTAATCAAAGTTATATAGATTCTGTAATTTTTTGTTGCTTTTTTTCTTTAAATGAATGATTTTCCTTATTATACTAATATATATAAAGAACTAAACACATGGTAAAGAAATAAATACAAATTGAAGAACTAAGTACATGACCGTAATAAATCAAAGATATGAAACAGTTCAATTACTCGGAGAGGGTGGATTTGGAAGTGTTTATAGTGTTAAAGATACATTCGAGCATGATAAACTTCTCGCACTGAAAAAGATTAAAACGGGTATTATTTCCAAAAAAGCTGTGAATGTTTTCAAGCTTGAATTTAAATTCCTTACAAGTTTAATACATCCAAATCTTGTTAAAGTACATAATTTTGATATTGATAAAGATACTGATGAACTCTTTTTCACAATGGAGCATATTAAAGGTAAATCTCTAAACAAATCTTTGAAAGAAAGTTTTTCTTGGGAAAAAGTTGAAAATAACCTCATACAATCATCAAGAGCTCTTTCGTATATCCATTCTAAAGAAATAATCCACTATGACATTAAACCGGATAATATTTTTATTGATGATTATGGAAGATTGAAGCTGATGGATTTCGGTTTTGCAGGATCTAAGAATACAACGGAAGTTCGTGGTACTATGCAATTTATTGCTCCCGAACTTATTCTAAAAAAAGAAATTACAAATCAGATAGATTTTTTCTCTTTAGGAGTGACATTCTACTATAGTATAACTGGCAAATTACCTTTCAAAGGCAAAGACAAACAAGAGATAATTGCAAATTCAATTCGTGGAAATTTCACCCCACTAAAGAAATTAAAACCTGATACTCCGGATAAATTAATTCGGGTAATAAATAAATTAATGGATCCTGATCCTAAAAAAAGATATGATAACGCGGATGAAATAATTCTTGATCTGGTTGATGATCCAAAGAAGCGATCATCTGTTCTATTTCTTTTTACAGGGCAAGGTATACGGTCTTATATTTCATCAGGTAAGCTAATTGGAAGAACAGATGAACTAAATGTGTTAATGTCAAATTCTGCGAAAGTATTTCAAGAACAAGTGTTTTTTGATAATAAACCATTTTTTTTGATCGGGAGATATGGTAACGGAAAATCATCAATCCTGAGAGAGTACAAGTACTTAATCCAGCTTAATGAAAATATTGATTATTTTAATGCGAATTTTGTTAGAGGTGATGAAACAAAGTATCAAGCATTTGAGATCATTATTGTTGAAATGTTTAGGGTTTATGAACTTAAGCATGAAGATTATCCTGAACTATATTTTATCTTTGAAAACAAAGCAGAGATCGAAGATTTTGATGACTCTTCTCAAGCCAGAGTACAAAAGATCAGAGAGATAGAAGCAATTACTGATTTTTTTGCAAATCTTTCGAAGCAATATAAATTTGTACTTGAAGTTAAAGATTTTGGTAATGCAAATTCATCTTCAATTAATTTGTTTGAAAATCTTACCAGGATAATTAGAAAATATCCTGAAAATGCAATGTCTTTTACAATTGTTACAACCGTACAAACTGAAAACTTAAAGTCATATCATAAAATCACAATTAAAAGATTAAAGCCTAATATTCATCAATTGGACATTAATCCTTTAAAAGTAGATGAGACAAGGGAATATGTTCAAAAGTTGCTTCTATATAATGATTACAACAGATTCCCGGAAGAATTGTTGAGTTTTGTCCACCGTTTCACAGGTGGTGTCCCATTTTATATAAATGAGCTGTTTATATATTTATTTAGCAATAATTATTTGTCTAGATCAAAATCGAAATGGTTGATCAATCCTGCTTTTATGACGGAATTGAATATAGGATTAAGAGATATTACGTATAAAAATTTCAAAAAATTCTCAAATATTGAGCAGGCGATAATAAAAGAGTTGAAAATTTTAGAAAGACCAACGCCTTTTAAGTATATGAATATCGTATCAAAAGTTTCAATGGTAGATAAAAAAATATTGATAAAATTCCTTCATAAATTATCAGATAGTGAGGTGATAGAGAAAATAAAATACCACGATGGATTTAGATATTATATAACCAAGAAATTGTTTTTAGATTCTGTTGTTAAAGATTTTTCGAAAGAGCAATATGCTCGTTGGAACAATAAAACAGCTACAATATTAGAAAAAGAATACGGCATTAATAATGAAACAATTTATGCTTTAGCAGATTACTATTACAGAAGTCAGCAAAAAGATAAAGCAAAAGAAATGCTTAAGATCGCAATTAGTAAATCTTCAGAAGAGAATAACTTGGAATTTGCAGTAACCAACTTGAAAAGATACCTGGCAATCGAGACGGATCCCAAAAACAAAATCAATATATTCATTTCAATAATTCATAATTTATCTATTTTAGGTGATTTTAATAAAGTCTTGGATATGATAGTAAAATTTGAAAGTGAAGGACATAAGCTTACTTTAGTAAACCAACTGAATATTACATTGGTGAAATTTGATGCAGCCTTCAAAGCAGGGCGTTATAACTATCTTGATGAAACAAGGAACTGGTTATTTGATTTTAAACTTAAGGGTAAAATTGTAAAAGAGATAAGAGCCTCATATTTAACCTGGTTGGGAGATTATCATAAAAACGATGGAAGTTTAAAAAAATCTCTAAAGTTCTATAAAAAAGCATTTAATTATCATAAATCAGCGAAGCGGGAACTTTTAAAATCAAAAGTAATGCTTAAAATAGCTAAAATTCGTATATTAAAAAGTGAGACAAAACTTTTAAGAGATCAAATATTAGAAGTTTTGGAAATTTTTAAAAAATATAATGAAATAGATCTTATTTTGGAAACTTATTACACACTTGGGGATTATTACAGGCAAATCAATGATTTTGATAATTCTTTAAGTTCATATAATGATTGCAATATTTTAGCAAAAGAACAAAATAATATAGTTCATGAAGTCAAATCTTCTCATAAATTAGCAGAATTCAAGATAGAGTCACTACAATATCCTGACGCTCTTTCGCTGATAAATTGCGGTGTTGAAAAGCCTGAAGATATAAACATAGTCGATCTTACAGGAGATATTTACTATTATCGCTCAATTGTCAATTATCAACTCGGTAAACTAGACGATGCGATTGATGATATCAATAAGTGTATTAATGTTAGAGATTTGCTCAAAAGAAAGGGTAAATTAGGTGAAGCTTACATTCAAAAGGGAAAAATCTTTATTCGTCAATGTGAATTTTCTGAAGCAAAAAAAATACTGGATATACTTAATAGCTTTACTACCAAGGAAAATAAAAAATTCATGGTAAAGTATCAAATGCTGGAGTCATTGATCTATATTGGAGGTAATAAGCATAAAAAAGCTTTAAGTTTACTTACGAAATTAACTAAGACAATAGATAAAATAGGAAACTTACCAGAGCGTATATCTGCAAATATTCTTCTTGCGATCGTGTATGATAAGTTGGGAGATTTTAATAATACATTAGGAACTATTGGAAGTGCCTATGCTCTTTTTACTCAAAATAAAGATCTTTTATTGTCAAACAGATTACTAAACCTAAAATTGATGACATTTTATAACACGGCAAAAGCTTATGCGGGTGCACATGAAGACGGTATTCGTGAAATGTCAGGGATAATTCAAATGATAGCAAATAATAAAATTCCTTTTTACAAAGCAACAGTAAATTACAATCTAGGAAATATTTACTACGATACGAATGAGACTTATCGTGCAGTTGCATGCTATAAGGTTGCAGTAAGAGAATATGAAAAACTATCAATGAATTATCCTGAACTTAAGAAAATGAATAAAATAATTCAAAAAGAAGAAGGTGCGCCTTAACCTTCGGTGTCAAAAATCAATAACTTTGAAAAAAGTGATTACCCAATTTTATGAAATTTTATGAAATCTTTGAAAATAGAATTAATCATCTCACAAGATCGATAATTACAAAAGAAATAATCGACTTATTTCTTAGACTTTTTTTCTCTTTACTAATTTCTTTATTGATACTTTCAGTTATTGAATTGTCCTATAGTATGAGCAGCATTTATCGTACTACGATTATGACAACCTATATACTTATAATGTTATTCATCATCGTCAGAATAATTACAAATTTTTTTCATAACAATCTTCAATATTTTTATAGTGATCGTAATAAATATGTTTTTTTAGACCGGTTATATCCCAATCTGAAATTTTTGTATTTCTATGATTTGTTGAAAGTAAAAGATAATTTAAAGAGCAACGATCATTCAATAATTGATACTGCAATTAGCCTTAATGCGAGCAAATTCAACTCTTATAGGTTACCAAAAATATTCAACAGCCATTACATTATTAGGCATATTATTTTACCTCTTATTCTCATTTCGATAATGATAATACCTTACAAGCATATTCCATTAAAGAATTCTTTTATTAGGCTTATAAAATTTAATACAGAATTTCAAAATTATTCCAGTCACGAGCTATTTCTAACAAATAAAAATTTTACAATTATACAAGGTGATGAAACAGATTTAATTTGCAAAATTTCAGGAGCATTGCCAGATCAAGTTCAAATACATAAAAGACCGGTAACTTCTGAAAGATATTCGTCATTAAGTGTTCCATTAATTGATTCAATTGCATCGTATAAAGATAAACCTTCTCTAAATTATTATTATTATTTTAGCTCAGAAGAAACCCGATCGGACACAGGCTTTGTAAAGGTTTTAAAAAGACCTGAGATAAATAATTTCAAGATCAGGATAGACTTCCCATCGTACACAAAATTAAAAAGTGAATATTATCAAGATTTTATTGGATCAATTACAGTTTTGAAAGGGAGCAATTTATCTTTTGATATCGAACAGTCCAATGAGTTGGATTCGTTGAAAATATTTCAAAAGGATAGAGCAGGATATCATTCAAAGAAACTTGAAAGAAATAAAACTACTTTTAAATTTAATACTAAGATGTATGAAGATACTGAATTCTATTTCAAACTATATTATTCAGTTGATTCCTTGCTGATCTCTAATAAGGATCCAATTATTTACAAGGTAAACATTCTAAATGATAGCTACCCAATAGTTAATTTGATCCTGCCTGAGGACAATTTTAAATTAGGCGAGAATTTAGAATTTCCAATATTTGTAACAGCTTTTGATGATTTTTTAATTAAAAACATCTTTCTATATTCTAGAAAGGTACCTGCTTTTTCAAAATTTGAATCAAAAGACAATGCTCAATTTGTATCAGAAAAAATATTATTTGACCAAAAATCTGATGGAGTATGTGTTGTTAACACTTTGAAAATTATCCAAGGACTAAATCTTCTTCCAGATGACAAAGTGGAGATATTTGTTAGAGTATATGATAATGATAATGTTTCTGGACCAAAGTTTACTGATTCAAAGCATATATTTCTAATAGTTCCATCGTTAGAACAGCTTTTCGAAGAAACTGCTACCAACTATGAAACTCAAAACAAGGCGATAGAATCTGAAATATTACGAAATAACAAGATCCGTGAAGACATTGAGGAACTAACGCAAAAGCTAAGAAAAGAAAATATCGTAGAATGGCAAGATCATAAGGAATTAAAAAAGATAGCCGATGAACAGAGTAAGATGCTGGATAATATAAAAGATGTTGAGCAGCAAATACAAAAGAATATAGACTTACTTGATAAAAATACAATGCTCAGTACAGAAACAATGAAAAAGTATAAAGAACTGCAGAAAATGGTAGGTGAGTTATTAACAAAAGATATGAAAGAAAAACTTGAGAAATTGGCTGAATTATCAAAAAACACTGAACTTAATAAGAATGAAGTGAATGAGCTTTTAGATGGGTTTGAAGAGCAGCAAGAGGAATTTCAAAAGGGACTTGAAAAGACATTAGAGATATTGCAGCAGATAAAGCAAGAGTATCAACTCGATAAGTTAATAAAATTATCAGAAGAATTGATCAAAGAACAAAACTCTGTAAATAATCAAATCCCAGAATTGTTGGATAAAGAGAAACAATTGATCGATAAAGAAGAAAAAATTGAAAATTCCTTTAATTTGTTGAAAAATGAAGTACATTCTTTAAAAAATGAGATGAAGGATAGTAATGTAAAAGATGAACTAAAAAGTTTAGTTAATGATGTTAATTCAGAAAAGATACCGGATGAATTTGAAGAGATGAAAGAAAGTTTAGATTCTTCAAATAAGAAAGAAGCTAGCGAGTCAGGTGAAAATCTACGTAATGATTTCCTTGGTATTAAAAACTCTCTTAATGAGATAAAAGATAAGATTGTTAAAGAAAAGAAAGAAGAGATTAGCAAAGAACTGGACATAATTATCTCTGAATTGATATTTATTTCAAATGAAATAGAGAGCCTGAAGAATTTTTCAAATAAATTAGCTTATAATTCCAGCCATGCTGTAGAGCTTATCAAAAGTAATGCTGAAATTGAAAAATTATTTAATGAAATAAATCCAAAGATATTCTCTGTAGCTAAAAAAACTTTTTTCATTGATAATCAAATTATCGCAAAAGTAGGAAGAATACTTGAGCAATTTGACACTATTTCACGAATCTTAGAAAATCGTCGTTTTTCTATTTCAACAGATAGGCATAAGTATTTAATGGGTGACGTAAATCAGCTTATTGTTCTCTTAGATAAAGCCAAAGATGAAATGAATGATTCAAAATCAGCCTCCGGGTTAGAAGAAATGTTGAAAAAAATGGAAGAAATGGCCGCTATGCAAGCTGCTTTAAATTCAGAAAGTCAAAGTGCTATGCAAGGAAATCAATCAGGGCAGAATTCAATGTCAAAAATGCAAGAGATGATGAATAAATTAGCTCAGGAACAATCACAATTATCTGAAGCTTTATCACAAATGCAATCTAAAATGGGAATGCAGCAAGGTGGGTCAGAAGGGAAACCCGGTGAAAGTGGCAGTCCTGGTGAGAGTGGTAGCTCAGGAGCTCCTGGAAATCAAGGAGCTCCAGGGAGCCAAGGAAATAATGGTAAAGGTGGTAATGGAAATAAGACAGATCCAAATTCTGACAATAATTCTATGAATTCCGGATTGGGTAAAAAACTAGGCAATATCGGCAAATCAATGAATGAAGTATCTAATGAATTAGAAAATAAAAAATTAGATGAATCAGTCTTAAAAAAACAAAAACAGATCCTAAATAAATTGTTGGATGCGATAGAATCAATTAAAAGAGAAAAGTACTCTAGAAAAAGGGAAAGCAAGGGAAGTAACAAATTTGCAATTGATCCAGGAAAGTTGGATATTAATATTGAGAATACCCTTCGAGAGAATCTTATCAGGTCTTTGAAGGATGATTATAGAAATGACTATAAAGTTAAAATTAAAAAATACTTTAGAGAATTGGAATATTAAAAATGGGAGGAAGTATGAAAAAGTATATTTTTCTTTTATTTGTTTTAATAGTTTTTGTATCATGTTCGAAAACTGATGATAGTACTTATACAATATTATCGGTAAATTCTATGAATGGACAGATATTTCCAAAAGAACAAAATGGATTGAAGATTGGTGGGTTTAGTTTATTGTCGTTCAAAGTAAAAGAGATTAGAAATAACAAGGAAAATGGAAAAGTATTTTTATTTGGCAACTCAAATTTTATTTATGGTAAAGTTGAAGCTTATTTTACTTCTGGAAAAGCAGTCATAGATCTTATGAATGAACTTGAATTTAATGGTTTGGTAATTGGTCATAGAGAATTTTATTTTGGTTTTGATGTGCTGGAGTCCTTATCAAAAATTGCAAATTTTCCTTTTCTATCGGCAAACATTGTTAAAATGGATAGTAGTAGGTATGAATTTATTAAGCCATATATTATCTTACCGGATAAGAAAACAGCTATCATAGGTATCAGTTCATCAAAGATTATGAGAGCTAATCTTGAGAATGATGTAAAAGAGATTTTACTTCTGGATCCAAACAAAACAATTACCAAATATGCGAGATTATTAAAAGCTAAAGGTATTGAGAAAATCATAGCAATAGGTGATTTTAGGTGTATGTCAGGCACAGTTTCTTCGGATTATCATTCCCAATTTTTTGATGCGATCAAGAATTCAGGTATTGATACTTTTATTGGTACTTCTACTAAGAAAGATAGGAACGACCCGACTTGTTTATGTAATACAATGAAAACAATTAAGCTCCTTTCTTCTGATATGAACGGAAATGAATTGTTGTTTTACAAATTTGATAATGAAACGGATAAAGAATTTTCAGATATATATAAGATAAATTCCGAGAGTACAACTCCAGATCAAGCATTATCAAAAAAATTGCATGATCTTAATGAATTTATCGAAGAAACTGCGGGACAAATTCTTGGGTATTCGAATAATCATATCAAACATTTAGATGGCAATCTTTTTGATAAAGAGTCGCATCTTGGAGACTTCATAAGTGATATAATTCGAGATTATACTAAAACTGATATAGCACTACTGAATAGCGGAAAAATACGAAATGGGTTTAAGAAGGGACCAATAACTTTAATGGATTTATATAATGTTCTACCGTATGAAGGAACTATTGTAAAAGTATCTTTAACCGGCGAGCAGTTGCTTAAGGTTCTTGAAAGCAGTTGTGCATTAAAAATGAGTAAAAGTTTCTTGCAAGTATCAGGTATAAGGTTTAAATTCGATTTGAGTAAAGAAATCTCTCAGAGAGTTATTAGAAATAGTGTCATGATAAATAGGAAAAATTTAATTTTGGATAAAAAATATTCTGTTGCATTAACAAAGTATATCTTTGATGGTGGGGATCAATATACAGAATTCTCCGATATGAACGTGGAGCTTGAAGTTGTATTTCAAAAGCAGATGAGAGAGATCCTGAAACAATACATTCAGTTAAACAAGACAGTAAAAACACACCCGAACAATAGGATAATAGAAATTAGTAAAACGTTATAAGTCGAGATATCATCAATGCTGCAACTGATAAAAAAGAGATTGTTATACAAGTTGTTTGCGATATTTTTTATTGCAATAATACTACCTTTAGGTATTTCTACGTTATTTGTTTATGATTATATTGAGGATAGATATTGCGAAAACATTGAATCTTCACTTGGTTGGGGAGAAAATTATGTTCTGGCAAATTTTTCTAACGAACTTAAATTGCTAAAAGCAAGTCTGTTGAAGGTAGAAAACGATTCTAAGCTCATTAATTTATTAACAAACGATCTTGAAAATAAAGATTTGATTCAAATATCTTTATACGAAGTATTAGCGGATAATAATCTTGATTTCATTTATGTATATGATAGCAACAATAATGTATTATTTCAAACAGGTAAATTTATTCAAATTACAGATGAATTTTTAGCTAAAAAAAACACTAACCCTGAAATAAGTCATTTTAATTCTAAGTTTATCACTCATGCAAAGATCGATATAAAAACTGATAGTAAAAAAAGTAAAAATATTGCAATCTTATTTGGTAAAATACTTTCAGAACACATGTTGTATGATTTAAGCAATATCATGGAGTTAGATTTTGTTATACTCAAGAAAAAGAATGGAAGGCAGATAAATATATACTCAACATTATTTGATGATTATGGCAGGAATCTTGGAAAAGGATTTATTAAAGTAGATAATGTTGATGATTCAGATCCAATGGATCTGATAGATATTTTAGGGGAAAAATATCATTCATCATTTTTTTCACTTATTTCTTTTGATGAAAAATACAATGGCATGATCTTAGCGAAAGAAAATATGCTGTATCTTAATAAAGTGAAGCTATATCTATTCCTTTTCTTTTTCGGATCAACTTTTTTGGTGATATTAAGTATTCTTTTCATACGAATAAAATTGATTAAACCTGTAACACAATTGTTGAAAAGTATTCAAGAAGCATCAGAGCAAATTCAGAATGAACATCCTATAGAAAGGATCAAGGTTAAAACTTCAGATGAAATATTCCTATTGTCAGAAGCTTATAACGATATGGCTTCTAACCTTGGGCAGAGTTTTTCGAAAGTAAAATATCTACAGAATTATTTATTGAATATTATTGAATCAATGCCATCTTCGCTAATAGCTTTAGACGATGAGGGGAAGATCACTCAATGGAATCAAGCTGCAGTGAATTTTACTGGTGTAGCAAGGGATCAAGCAAAAGGTAAAATAATTTGGGAGTTATTACCAGAGCTTGGTATTGATGAGGATACTTTGAAATCTTTACACAAAGAAAAAAATCAAAAAGAATATTATAAAGAATCAATTTGGAGTGGAGAGAAAAGAGACTTAAATGTTCACTTATTTCCTTTGGTTGCAAATGGTGTGCAAGGGAATGTGATCAGAATAGATGATATCACAGATGCTAAAAATAAAGAGCAACAGCTTTTACAAGCTCAGAAAATGGAAACAATTGGTACTTTAGCTGGTGGAATAGCCCATGATTTTAATAATATACTAAGTGGGATAGTTGGAGCTATTTCAATACTAACATATAAACTCAATAAAAATGAAGATTTTTCGAAAGACCTTCTTAGAGAATATTTAAATATAATGGAAGAATCAGGTAAAAGGGCAGGGGATATTGTTCAAAGATTGCTTACTTTATCAAAGAAACAGAGTACGAATCTAGAAGCTGTTAATCTAACTGAAGTAATTGATCATGTTGAGAATATATCTTTGAATAGTTTTGATAAACGAATTGAAATAAAAAAAATTAATACAAAAAATAATACTTTTATTTTTGCAGATTTTACACAGATAGAACAATTGGTATTGAATTTAAGCATAAATGCATCTCATGCAATGACAATTATGAGAAGCGAACATGAGAAACAAGGTGGAGTATTGACATTTGAAATTAATGAGAATGTAGATACCAAAGAAATTGGTAAATTGATTGATGTTCCAATAGGTCAAGAATTTATAAAATTAATTGTAAGCGATACAGGTGTAGGGATGGATAATGATACCATAAAGCAGATCTATGAGCCTTTCTTTTCAAATAAAGATACTGAATTTGGTACAGGATTAGGATTAACGATGGCATACAATATAGCTAACCAGTTCAACGGAACCATAGATGTAGAGTCTACTCCAAACATAGGTACAATATTTAGTGTGTATTTCCCTAAATTCAATTCCTCTTCAGACATAAATAGGATTGATGATAATCTAAACTTAACAAAAGGTTCAGGTACTATTTTAGTGGTAGATGATGAACTTGTTTTGAGGGAATTGTCTGTTTCGATGTTAACCCAATGTGGTTATAAAGTTATTACCGCTTGTGATGGAGTAGAGGGGTTAAAGCTCTACCAGGAAAATCATTCTCAAATATCTGCAGTTATACTGGATATGGTAATGCCTAAAATGAACGGAAAGGATACATATATTGAATTGAAGAAAATAAATCCTAATATAAAGGTGTTATTAGCTTCAGGTTTTACCAGAGATGATAGAGTTGAAGAAGTCATTGATCTTGGTGTAACAGATTTTATTCAAAAGCCATATACGATTTTTGAACTTTCAGACATAATACATAAAATTATAAATGGAGATAAATAAACTGAAAAGAGAAAGACTACCTGATTGGATCAAAATAGACTTTAAGCATGATTCTTCGGTTCTGAAACTAAAAAAAGAATTGAAGTCCAGAAAACTATTTACTGTTTGTGAAGAAGCTCGTTGCCCAAATCTATCAGAGTGTTTTGGAGAAAAAAAGACAGCTACTTTCATGATACTTGGGAAAAATTGTACACGTAATTGTGCTTTTTGCAATGTTGCAAATTTAGATACTACACCTATCGATCCTAACGAGCCTAAAAACATTGCAGAAATGACCAAAGAATTGGGATTAAAGCATGTTGTTATTACTTCAGTGACCAGAGATGACCAGAAAGATGGTGGTTCTGAGCAATTCGTTAAAGCAATAAAAGAGATAAGAAACATTACAAAAGCCACTATAGAAGTTTTAACACCTGACTTTCAAGGGAGTGAAATAGACAGGCAAAGAATTTCTGTAGCAAAACCTGAGATATATAATCACAATGTTGAAACGGTTCCTGAGTTATATGATATTATTCGACCACAGGCTATTTATAAAAGATCAATTGAGTTCTTAAAAGGAATAAAAAGAGATGATCCAAGTATATTAACAAAGTCAGGGATCATGGTTGGATTAGGTGAGACTGATGACCAATTGAAGAGTTTATTAGACGATATTGTTTCTGCTCAAGTCGATATATTTACATGCGGCCAGTATTTAAGACCTTCAAAATTCAATTATAAAGTTCAGGAATATAAGACAGAAGAATGGTTTGAGAGATTCAAGGAAATTGCATTAAATGCAGGGCTGGAAAATGTTTATAGTTCACCATTTACACGAAGTTCATATAACGCTAGTGAAATAATAGAGAAAATAAAAAATAATAACGCTAGTGAAATAATAGAAAATATAAAAAATAATACAGTAAATTAAATTTAGGTGTAGAATGAACATCAGTGAAAATTATGTTCCTTTTTGGATGAAAGGTAATGATAATTCAATTGCAATATACTCATCAGTTAAATGTGTCCGGAATTTCAATAGTATAATTTTTCCAGCCAACAAAAAGCAGTTTAATCCCTCAAGCATAATAAAATTGGTGGATGATATACTATCAGAATCTCTATTAGATGAAACTATTGTTAAAATTAATTTACAACAGCTTTCAATTTCAGAGTTGGCAATGATACAAAAAGTTAGGATTTTACCTAATATTAGGATATCGGAGCTTAAGAAATTGACTTTATACACCTATAAAACAGGTAAAGTATTTTTATTGCTGAATTATAAAGATCATTTAACTTTTTATTCTAATGCTCAAGGAGCTTCGATCAAAAAAGCATATAATCCATTGAGAAAATTTATTGGATTGTTCGATGATAAATCTTTTGCAAAGGATAATAATAATAGATATTTAACTTCCTCGATAGAGTATTATGGAACCGGTATTAAATGTTTCTCAGTTTTAACTTTACCTAGTCTTAGACAAAAAAACAAGCTTCCTGAGATAGTATCTTCTTTATCCCAAAATGGATATTCATATAAAAAATATTTTGGTTTTGGTAGTAATTTGGATGATCTGATAATAATAATGAATAAAGATTCATTGACAGTTTCAGAGAAAGATATTGTTAATAATTTAGATAAATTTCTAAAATTATTACATGAGGAAGTAATCAAATATCCCTTTAGTAACAGTGAATTAAATAGTTTGCATCAAAAAATGGATAGGCTACTAAAAACAGAATTTCTTACTTTTAAAAGCTTTATGGAAGCTTATTATATTATTACTTTACTTATAGAAAATAAAAAGTTAGAAAAAATAAGAATTTCGGAGTTGAATAAAACACTTTCAATTCTTATAATTAATCTACCTAAAGTAGTTCATACTGCTAGGGTAACAAAAAAATCACTAAAAAAGCTCATAAAAAAACTAAACTTATAGCAATATGAATTAATAGTTTGTGAGTTTTTACAATAAAGGAGGATTTGAAATGATGTCGATAGCAATATTGGTCGTAATGTTTTTCTTAGGTATGGTAGGAAAAGGAAAGGGGGTTGTTAACTATAAATTTACGATCGAAAAAATAGTTCTAACACTCTTGCTTACACCATTGCTAGCAAATTTTGTAAAAGGGAAGCTTGTTGCATTTATCCCTGAAATGGCAGCTTCAATTTCAGGAGTTGTTTTAGGTCTAGTTATAGTGTTTATAATTATTGGCTTGATTCTTGGGAAAGTAGCGAAAATACCAGAATATGAAGATACTGGAGCTGATCATTCTTTAGGATTTGTTGCTGGTGTGCTAAAGGGATTTATACTTATGGCATTTTTAATATTTATGTATGGAATTTCTTTTGCGGATATTAAACTTCCCGGAATGATAACTCAACAGATGAAGAATAATTTTGTTAATAGCAGAATAGAAAATTCTATAGAATATTATAGAACTTCTATTTATGCTGCTTACCGTTCTGCAAAATCAACTGATGTTGGAGAATTATCGTCATCATCAGATCAATACTCTGATACTTCAGTTGTATCATATGTTCCATGGGCAGGTAACTATATATCACCACCTGAAGAAACTAAACCAGAACCTGAAAAAGAAAAAAAATAGAAATAATATAAGGAGTAAATAATGCCGGAAATAATTGATATATTTGGAAGAGAGTTATTGGATTCACGTGGAAATCCAACTTTAGAAGTAGAAGTTTTCCTTGCGGATGGTTCTAAAGGAAAAGCTATTGTTCCTTCGGGAGCATCTACAGGTGTTCATGAAGCATGCGAGCTTAGAGACGGGGATATGAAGAGATATCTAGGGAAAGGTGTTCTAAAAGCAGTAAGAAATGTTAATGAGATCATAGCACCGGAGATTATCGGATATTATGCAACCGAACAAACTTTGATAGATAAGATGATGATAGACCTTGATGGTACTCCGAATAAAACTAAACTTGGTGCAAACGCAATACTTGGAGTTTCAATGGCTCTTTCAAGGGCAGCTGCAGAATCTAGAGGAATGGCTCTATATCAGTATCTTGGTGGAGTAAATGCAAAAAAAATACCTGTGCCAATGATGAATATTATCAATGGTGGTTCACATGCTGATAATAATGTTGATTTACAAGAATTTATGATTATGCCATTTGGAGCTGATTCATTCTCAGAGTCACTTAGAATGGGAGCCGAGATATTCCATACACTTAAATCGATCTTAAAGAAAAAAGGATTAAGTACCTCAGTTGGTGATGAAGGTGGATTTGCTCCTGATCTAAAATCTAATGAAGAAGCACTTCAATTAATAATTGAGGCAATTGAAAAAGCAGGATATAAACCTGGTGATGAGGTAATGATAGCTCTTGATCCTGCTTCAAGTGAATTCTATGATAAAAAAAATAAAAAATATAATTTAGCATCAGAGAAGAAAAAACTTACTTCCAATCAAATGGTTGATTATTATGCTAAACTTGTAAAAAAATATCCAATTTATTCAATTGAAGATGGTATGGCAGAAGATGACTGGCATGGTTGGAAGCTTATGACAGATAAACTTGGGAAAGAGATTCAGATCGTAGGGGATGATCTTTTTGTGACGAACATCAATCGTCTTAAACAGGGATTTGAAAAAGGTGTTGCGAATTCTATTCTTATCAAGCTTAATCAAATAGGTACAGTCTCAGAAACATTAGATGTTATCGAAGCGGCTTACAAAGGAGGATATACTTGTGTTATATCTCACAGGTCAGGTGAAACAGAAGATACATATATAGCTGATCTTGCTGTTGCTGTAAATTCGGGACAGATAAAGACTGGATCACTCTGTAGAACTGATAGGATCGCTAAATACAATCAGCTTCTTAGAATTGAGGAAGAGCTTGGTGAAGCATCAGTATTTAATTTAGAATTGAAGAAAAAGAAGGTCGCAAAACCTATTCCCAAAAACAAGAAATAACTTAAAATAGAGGTTACAAAATGGCTGAACTAAAGTATGATGTTAAGAAGAATCTCGGTGTTCTAGGTGGAGAAATAAACGGGTGGAGTAAAAAGATCAATCTTATAAGCTGGAATGAAAGAAAGGCTAAGGCTGATATAAGAGATTGGGATAAATCCAATGAAAAGATGAGAAAAGGTATTACTCTTACAAAAGCAGAGTTGATTGATCTTAAAAAGATATTGCTTGAAACGGATTTAGAAAGTTTGGATATGGCATAGATTAATTTATCAAAGGGTCACTATTTGACCCTTTGATTTTGCGATCTTGTTTTATAAGTAAAATTCCAGCGGCATATGAATTCAATGCTTTGGGTTCTTAAACCATCTCAATGAGTATGGATGGTTAATTTATGAGGTAATTATTTTGAATGATATTCCATCTTCAATAAAAGACAACAGAAAAAGAGGAAGTGTTGGAGATTTTTTAAAAGAACAAATTGACACGGGCAGTAAATTATCTATAGTCTCAGCTTATTTTACTATTTATGCGTATAAAAGGCTTAAGAACAAACTTGATGATATAAAATCTCTTAATTTTTTATTTGGAGAACCCACTTTTATAAAATCAGTTGATCCAGACAATTTCAATAATAAAAAATTTAAAATAGAAGATGACAAACTAATAATTCCACTTGAAAATAGATTAGAGCAAAAATCTATAGCTAAAGAATGTAGTGAATGGATAAAAAAAAATGTTAATATAAAATCCATGGTAAAACCGAATTTTTTACATGGTAAAATGTATCATGTTGAGAAAAAAAATGGTATTCAAAAAGCCATTCTTGGAAGTTCTAATTTTACAGTAAATGGACTTGGACTTGGTGGTAGCCCTAATATTGAGTTAAATATGGAAGTCACAGATGATCGTGACAGAATTGATCTGTTAAATTGGTTTCATGAGATTTGGAATGATGATTCAGGTTTAGTTGAGGATGTAAAAGAAGAGGTTTTAAAGTATATTGAACAATTGTATACTGAAAACGATCCCGAATTCATATACTACAAAACTTTGTATCATCTATTTGATAAATTTTTATCTGAGCAAAAACAGAGTGGTCTACTAAACGAAAATATTGGCTTTTTTGAAACAAAAGTATGGAATATGCTTTACTCTTTTCAAAAAGATGCAGTAAAGGGGAGCATAAATAAAATCATAAAGCATAATGGTTGCATTATCGCCGATAGTGTAGGTTTAGGTAAAACTTTTGAAGCTCTAGCAGTAATAAAGTATTTTGAACTTCTTAACTATAAAATATTAGTATTGTGCCCAAAGAAATTAAGTGATAACTGGACAACTTATCAAGCACACAATAATAGTTTATTAAATCCTTTACTTGATGATCGAATGGGATATACAGTTTTAAGTCATACTGATTTAAGTCGCGATAAAGGTAGATCTATAGGTAATATTGACTTAGCAACCTTGAATTGGGGAAATTATGATCTTGTTGTTATTGACGAATCTCATAATTTTAGAAATAACACGAAAGGTAAGGTGGATGAAGAAGGCAATATCATTAAAAAAAGTAGATATGCCAAATTAATGGATGATATCATTAATTCAGGAATAAATACTAAAATATTAATGCTTTCTGCAACACCAGTTAACAACAATCTAAAAGATTTAAGAAATCAGCTTTATTTTATTTCAGGTGGTAAAGAAGATGCTTTCAAAGAACGTACTGGAGTAAAAAACTTAGCACAAACTATAAAAAATGCACAGACTGTTTTTACTCATTGGTCTGCTCCAAAAAAGAATGAAAAAAGAAATGTTAAAGAACTACTTGAAAAATTAGACTCTTCATTTTTCAAGCTTCTAGATGAGCTTACTATAGCTCGTTCAAGAAAGCATATTACAACATACTATAAATCTGAGATGGAAAAAATTGGTGCTTTCCCTGTAAGATTACCTGTTATATCAAAAGCTCCTGAAATTGATATAAAGGATGAGTTTCCTTCTTACGATAGAATAAATCAAGAAATAATGACGTATAAACTTTCTCTATTTAATCCTGCTGCTTATGTAAAGAATGATTTCAAAGCTTACTACGAAGAAAAAGCAGGAAAAGTCGTTGCAGCTTTTTCACAGGCAGATAGAGAACACTTTCTTATTGGAATGATGAAAATGAATTTTCTAAAACGATTAGAAAGTTCAATTAGATCTTTTGAGATCTCAATGGAACGTACAATAGAGAAAATAACTAATTTGGAAAATAGAATAAAAGACTATAATACGACTTCCGTAAATGACACTTCATTAGAATCTTTAGATATGTTTGAGGATGAGGATGAAGAATTAAATGAAGCTAATAGCATTGGTAAAAAACTTAAATATAATTTAGATCATCTTGATCTAAAATTGTGGTTGGAAGATTTAAAAAGTGATAAAGATGCGCTTGTGTTGCTTAAAAATTCTGCAAAAGCAGTAACACCCCTCAGAGATAAAAAACTATTTGAATTAAAAGATATTATAAAAGCTAAAATCAATAAACCCCTCAATTTAGGCAATAAAAAAGTAGTCGTTTTTACAGCATTTTCTGACACAGCAAATTACATTCATGATAATTTATTTGAATTTGTTACTAAAGAACTGAATTTACATATTGCTCTTGTTACAGGTGGTGGTTCAAATAAATCAACTCTTGGGAGTAATGAATATAATAATATTCTTACCAATTTTTCTCCAATTTCAAAAAATAGAGACAAAATAAGTACAATGCCTCAAGATGAAGAGATTGATATTCTTATTGCCACAGACTGTATCTCAGAAGGTCAAAATTTGCAAGATTGTGATTATCTTGTAAATTATGATATACATTGGAATCCCGTTCGCATTATTCAACGATTTGGTAGGATTGATAGACTCGGTAGTAAAAACAGTAAAATTCAGTTAATGAATTTCTGGCCTACGGATGATCTTAACAATTATATAAATCTAAAAGATCGAGTTGAATCCAGAATGGCTTTAGTTGATATTACTGCAACAGGAGAAGAGAATTTATTGGACACTGACCAGTTGCATGATTTAATTGAAGAAGATTTGAAATTTAGAAACAGACAGCTTAAAAAACTTCAAAAAGAAGTCTTAGATTTGGAAGAACTTGACGAAAATATATCTTTAAGTGAGTTTACACTTGATGACTTCAGGATAGAACTTTCCAACTATATAGAAAAAAATAAAAAACGATTAGAAGATTCTCCACTAGGTTTATATGCTGTTGTACCATCTCCAACGGGAGAGTACTATAAAATTGGGAAGTATAATGATATTAGTGATACCGCAAAAGAAATTATGAAACCCGGTGTTATTTATTGTTTAAAGCAAAAAGGTAATACTGATGGAAATGAAACTGTCAATCCTTTATCTCCATATTTTTTAGTTTATGTCCGGGATGATAATACCGTCCGTTTTAATTATACTCACCCAAAGCAAATACTTGAAATTTTCAGATTGCTTGCGAGCGGTAAAGATACTCCTTGCGAAAAATTATGTGATATCTTTAATGATGAAACTGAGAATGGTTCAAATATGGCAACCTATAGCGCAATGTTAAAAACAGCAATATCTGAAATAAACAGAGTTTTCAAAAAACGAGTAAATATTAGACTGACAAATAATAGAGATGCACTTCTTATTCCAAATTCAGACAATCAGGAAGCAAGCGAACATTTTGAACTTATTACTTGGTTAATTTTAAGGTAAATTATGGTAGAAATTAAACAAAAAATTGAAACTTCAATAAAAGCTATTCGAGATGGTGATTTATTTACCAGCACTTTATCGCTTTTTAACTCACTTGGTTACAATACAAAGCGACAGAGTAGATTAGATAATACAACTTATGATGAATTTGAAAAAAGTTTTTTAAAACATAATGACAATATCAGAGATATAGCCAAATTTAAAGAAAAAGCATACACTGATGATTGGTTAAAAATTGAACTTCTTTTTCAACTTACAGATATGGAAATGGGAATCAACAATGATTTATTTGATACAGTCAAATTTGATAATACAATAATAAATGCATATTTATTTTTTGCGATTGATTTGAAAAAGGACAAATATACTAGAACTCAACTTTCTGATATGACTAGACAAGTCAATAAAGTATTCTCAATGCCTGTTATGATACTTTTCAAGCATGGTGATGAAATTACTTTGTCCATAATTAAGAGGAGATTGAATAAGAAAGATGAAAGTCGAGATGTTTTAGAAAAAGTTACTTTGATAAAGGATATTAATACAATAAATTCTCATAGGGCTCATATTGAAATATTTTTTGACTTAAGTTTGGATGAGATAAGAAAAGAATATACTGTAACTAACTTTGTAGAACTTCAGACAGCTTGGCAAAAAATATTAGATCTAAAGAAGCTAAACGAAAAGTTCTATGAAGAAGTATCAACTTGGTATTATTATGCAATAAAAGAAATTAAATTACCTCTTAGACCTGAATTTTATAAGGATGATAAAGAAAACACAAAACATTTTTCGGTAAGACTTATTAGTCGGCTCCTGTTTAGTTGGTTTTTAAAAGAAATGGGATTAATTGACAAGAAATTACTTGAATTAAAATTAGATAATATCGGGCTGTTGTTTAATGATACGCCTGAAAATAAACTTTTTCTTAATCAAAATAGTTATTATCGATCAGTTCTTCAAAATATTTTTTTTTCATCACTTAATACTCCTCAAAATGAAAGAAAAGCCTTTTATTATGAGAAACAACTTTCCGTTGATATAGATCTATTTAAGAAAATTCCATATTTAAATGGTGGATTATTTGAAAAATTAGAAGAAGATAACTGTAATGATAGAATTGAAGATTCAAAGATTAGAATACCCAATGAGCTTTTTTATGCAGAAGAGATAAGTGTAAAAGTTGATAAAAAAGAGAAGAAAACAAAAGGCTTAAACAAAATATTTGAACATTATAAATTTACTGTTGATGAAAACACTTCTTTTGAAGAAGAAGTAGCTCTTGATCCGGAGCTTTTAGGGTTGATATTTGAAAATTTATTAGCAGAAATTGACCCTAATGACAATGTTTCTAAAACAGCAAAAAAAGCAACGGGGTCATTTTATACTCCAAGAAAAATAATAGATTACATGGTGAACGAGTCCCTATTACTCTATTTTAAAAATTTCTTTTCGAATAATAAATCATACATCAAAGACATCGAAGAACTCATCTATTATGAAAAATGCACTGACGATATTACTTTTAAAAATAAGATAATCAACGCAATAGATGAAATAAAAGTTCTAGATCCTGCTTGTGGTTCAGGGGCTTTTCCAATGGGTATGCTCCATAAATTAGTAAGAATATTAAAAGTAGTAGATGAAAGCAATCATCTTTGGATTGAAAAACAAATAAATCGCTTACCGATCGAATTAAGAGAACAAACCAGAAAAGATCTTATACGGCATGAATTTAATTATTCCAGGAAGTTGGGTATAATAAGGAATAGTATTTATAGTATTGATATACAACCAATGGCAGTAATGATATCAAAACTGAGATTTTTTATATCTCTGCTTATTGAGCAAGATATTGATCTGAAAGGTGCAGAACATAATTATCATATTTCTCCCTTGCCAAATTTAGAAACAAAAATTATTTGTGCCAATACTTTAAAAGATACTTCATTTCAAGTTGATATGTTTACTGATCAAACTATAGAAGTATTAATTGAAGCTAAAGAAAAATATTACCAAAATAGTAATCTCTCAATTGATGAAAAGAGTAGTCTCTTAATAACTATCATAGATGCCCTTAATTCCGTTTATCCTGATTTTGCTCAAGAAATAACAGGAAAATTAGAATCAGATAAATTAAGTAAAGAATTGGAAAATAAGAAATATCTACGAGAATGGTTTAAGCATAGTAATATTTCAGCTCCTTTCTTTAATATGGATATTTTTTATCCTGAACTCGCAGGAGGAGGTTTTGACATAGTAATTGGAAACCCTCCTTACGGTGGAGACAAGATACCTGATGAAGTAAAGAATAATCTTGAATTAGGAAGTAAAGACCCTTATGGGGCTTTTATTGCAAGGTTTCTAGGCAATGGATTCTCTATGGAATCAGACGGTCGAAGAACCCCTTTAAAAACAAACGGAATTCTATCTTATATTGTAAGTGATACTTTTATGACAATTAAAACTCATTTACCGTTAAGAAAACAGATGATAAACAATAAAATCCATAAAATGATTAGGGTTCATCCTGATACTTTTAAAGCAACTGTAAATACGGCTGTTATATTATGTGAAAAGCAAGCAGTTAATAGTGTTTCTGAAAAAGGAATTGAAAATTCACATATATGCACTATGGCAGACTTAACAACTGTAAGTATACACGATAATCATGACCGATTTGTTGAGCTACTTTACCAAACAACTGAATCTGAAGTTACAGAGGTTATTGAAACAGAAGGTGATAAACTGCCTGTACTTCGTATGAAAGGTGAAAACTGGACAAGTGAGAGTAGTGAAGAGTATGCCATATATACTTATCCGCAGAATTTGATTAATACAAATAGTAATACTCCATTTTTTGTTGCAAGTCCTAAACTTTTTGGATTTATGAATGATAATAACGATCTTGATAATCGAGTGCGACTTGATTGGAAGAAGATTAATGATGAAAAAGTTCAGGTTAGAACCATAAAATTTAATGAAAAGAATATTGAGATAGTTAAACTTGGGGACATCTCAGAAGTAAAACGAGGAATCGATACAGGTAAGAATGATGAATATTTATTTCAAAAAAAAGAAGCAAGAGGTAATTATCAAGATATTTCTACTTTGAAAGACAAAATAATAAGTACTGAAGAATTAAGGGAGATATGTAAGACAAATGAAATTCGTGAACGCCTTATAAAAGAAGGATTTGCTCAAAGAGTAACTGATAAATACGGAATTTATTTTAATGGTAAATATATTATCCCATTTGATAAAGGCGGAGAATCTGATGCAAAAAAAGGATTTATTCCAAATTATTACATTGAAACAGATTATTATATTAATTGGTCTAATATTTCTGTGAAAAGTCTTTATGAAAGAGCCAAATTTTCAACTGCTAAAGCAAATTTAAGAAATCCAAGATTTTGGTTTTTAAATGGAATTACATATAGTGCAAGGGGAGTTTATTCACCATCGTACAGGCTAAACTCTGCCTCCATTTTTGATTCAAATGGGTCATCTTTATTTCCTCTCGATGATACTTCAAAAAATGTAAAAAGAATCTTAATTTTATTAGTTTCTAAGCTCAATAGGTACAGCCTGAAAAATTTTTGTGGACATACTATTGCATCTGAGGTTGATGAGTTAAAAGAAATACCAATTTATTATGAATATAGTACAATTTCAAAAACATTAGATTGCATTGATTCTATTATAGAAAAACAAAAAGAAAATCCTCGTTACGATTATGCAAATAATGAACAAATCGAAATTGATAACCTTGTTTACGAAGCATATGGTTTAAATTCAGATGATATAAAAGAAGTTGAGAACTGGTATACCCGTAGATATCCAAATTTAAAACAGACAAAGAAATCAGGTCTTGAACATGAAGTTATTGAAAAACTGAAAAAGCAGAAAAAGTATTTCTCTTATGAAAATATTAAAGCATTGCTTGAAGAAGAAAAATTAGAGATTACACCATCATCGCTTAAAAGCTATGTGTTTGAACTAGTACACAAAGGAATTATTTTCGATGCCGGCAAAGGCTGGTATTCTTCAATAGAAAAGGAGTTTAATCTAAACACAAAGCCTGTAGAATCAGTAATAAGAAAAATTAAAAAATCACTTCCTTTATTAGAGTTTTCCTGCTGGTCAACTGAACAGATCAATTCATATACTCATCATATACTTTCAAGGTTTATTGTTTTTATTTATACAGAATCCGATTTCATTAGAAATACCGCTGAAGTATTAATTCAAGCGGGTTACAAAGTATATGAAAATCCAAATAAAGATGAAATTGAGAAATATTTTCGGGTTGAAGATAAAACTGTAGTTATTCTACCATCTATTACAAAACAACCTGAGAGTATTAATAACTTTTCTCCAATCGAAAAACTTTTAATTGATTTGCATATTGAAAATAATAAATTCAAAATTATGGAAAATTCAGAAGTTGATGAAGTTATAATTAAAGCAATAAATTCAGGTAGAATCAATATCTCAGCTATGAATTCCTATGCAAAAAGAAGGAATTCGGATGTTTTAAATACAATCAACCAAGTCCAATAAGCTTCATGAATTGGAGATGGTTGGTCGAATTAGAAACACAATCAGACACTCAGATTTTAAAATAGGAAAAATAAATATTGATGGATAATTTTATAAAAGAAATATGTTTTACCGAGGATTGGATAAAAAATAAAAGAAAGCATACATCTGATAACATCACATTAATCGAGAAAACTATTCATGCTTTTGCATTACTTGGTTACTTAGTACAATCTGAATTTGAATTTATATTTAAAGGAGGTACATGCATTTTACTCCATGTACCTATAGTTAAGAGACTTTCAATAGATATTGACATTATTTTTGGAGGAAATATTGATGATTTTCAGAAATTTCTCTCTGAGATACCTGGTAATTCTCCCTTTACGAGATATGAAGAAGATGAACGTGGGGCGAGAGGATTGCCTAATAGAAAACATTTTAAGTTCTTTTATCTTTCATCGATTTCAAATGAAGAGGAATCGGTTTTATTAGATATCGTTTTAGAAGACATAGAACATATACAATATACCGAGTCCAAATTAATTAAAACCGAATATTTTGATACAGTTTTTGATTTGTCAGCAAATATACCTACTATTGAAGGATTATTGGGAGATAAATTAACTGCTTTTGCTCCTCACACAATTGGTGTGCCTTTTAAAACGGAGAAAGGTGATAGTATGACAATGCAGGTAGCAAAACAACTCTTTGATATTGGAGAATTATTTAATATTGCAACCGACTTTGACAAATTATCTAAATCTTTTAGAAATACTTACACAGTGGAAAGTACTTATCGAGAAAATACTTTTACAGAAGAACATGTTTTACACGATATTATTGATATTTCAGCATTGATTTGTCACATTAATTTAACAGGATATAAAGATAGGGAAGATAGCGATAATATAAAAGATGGTGTGAGTAGGTTAGTAAGTCATTTGGTTAATAACAGCAAATTTAGCATTGACAAAGACTTAAAAATTACCGCAGCAAAAGTCTTTTTTATAGCAAATTCAATTAAATATAATAGAACTCACAATTTGCAAGAGTTGAGATTTACAGATGAAAACATAAATGAAATCAGAGATGTTTCACTTGATAAACCTTATAATTTTTTAAATAAATTAAAGCAAATTGTACCAGAAGCATTTTACTATATCTGGCAAGGAATTAAAGAATGAAATATTGGTTAGTACGATCACCATACAAAACTAGGAAATGGGAAGATGTATTAATGTCATCTATATTTAAGTTGTATGGAATCCGCAATTATGTTGCGAGAGACAATATATCTAAAATGAGCAAAGGAGATTGTGCTTTATGGTATAGTAGCAGTGCAGGAAAAAAGATTTTTGGGACTATGAAAGTTGAGAAAACAGCTTATCAGGATAATACTTCAGAAGGCAATTGGCTTTCATTAGATTTCGTTCCAATTTCTACTTTTGCAAACCCTATCACTTTTCAAAAAGTAAAAGAAAATCAAATTTTATCAAAATCAAAAATCATTACTCAAATAAGAATCACAGTTGTTGAGATTACTAAAGAAGAATATGATGAAGTATTAAAAGCTGTGAGTTAATATTTGTTAATAATCTATCTTACTCTTTTTATCCTTGCTGCGAAAGAACCTTCATAATGATTTGTTCCAGGATTTACTGCGAACATGCCATCTGATATTTTAAATGTATCATATCCTTCTAAGTTGTCTAAAATGTAATCCTGATCGTATTCTAAAAATTTCTCTACTATTTCACTATTTTCATCGTTAAAGATCGAACAGGTTGAATAAACTATAATTCCATCCTTTTTAACGTATTTCGAAGCTCTTTTTAAAATTTCAAGTTGTAATTTCTTCAGCAGTTCTATCTGTTCTTCATCTTTATTCCATCTACTTTCAGGATGTCTTCTGAAATTACCACTACCGGAGCATGGAGCATCGATCAATATCTTGTCAAATTCATCAAAAGATTGAAATTTCTCAGCTTCCTGAAATGTTAACTTCTGGAAATCAACTCCTAGTCTCTTAAAATTACTCTTGATCAAAATCTTTTTCTTCAGTGAAATATCATTTAGGAACAATTTTGTCTTATTTTTAGTTAATTCTTGTATATATGTAGCCTTTCCACCTGGAGCAGAACACATATCTAATATTTTTTCATTTTTATTTGGTCGAAGAACTAATACAGGTAACGAATGAGATGGGTCCTGGATATAAAACATTCCTTTATCAAATATCTTAGAGTGTATTGGATTGCCTTTAGTTATCTTTAAAAAATCTGGAAAATGCTCCACATTTTCTATTTCTATACTCTCTTTGTTCAATAGCTCGATAAGTTCATTTTTTGTGATTTTGTAATTATTTATTCTAATGAACAAAGGCGGTATACTTTGATTGAATATAAGTATGTTTTCTGCGATATCTTTAGAATAATATTTAAATATTCTATCTTTTATCCATTCAGGATGAGAAAGTAGAATATTATCCATCGAATTTAATTCATCTTCACTTAATTCTAGCTCGGTCATTTTTCTTAAAATTGCATTGATGTACTTGGATGGATGTAGTCCAAGAGTCTTTTTTGCGATATTTACATAATCATTCACAACTGCGTAATCTTTTGAACTGTTAAGGTAGAAATATTCCACACCGGCACATAAAAGTAGCATTGATACTTTAAATTTTTGCTTATCGATTTTTTTATCGATCTTATTGATAAGGATTTTCTCAACGATAGTAAAATTTCTAAAGAATTGATTAACTAAATTAATGAGTTGTCTTTTATCGCGTTCGTCCAAGCCAGATAATAGATCAGGATACAAAGATTCAAACATCATGCCGCTATTAAATACTTTCATTACTGTTTTGTAAAAATTTAACCGCAAATTCATATCGCATCATTCTCTTTCAAATTCGTATCAGATTATTTTCTCTCAAGGTAAATAGTTAAAGAATTTCTTCTTAATTGTCGTTTTAGAAAATATAAATTTATTTGACTATATAAATAGTCATTATTTAGAACTATATCTTTACTTAATTCTATAGAGAAATCAAATGCTCTTTCTTCTCCAGGAAGAATACTAAAGTTTTCTTTTTTGATAACATCGGTTGAATTTATTATGATTTTCTTTGATCTTTTAGTATGTTCAGCTTTGATCGTACATACAAGGAATTTATTATCAGTTGTTTTAAATGTTTTCTTTGAGTCAGAAGAATTTTTCATTACCAAATTAAAATCAACCGGTTTATTCAGTGAATACATATTGTCGATTGAGCTTAAAGTGTATTGTACATCATCTATCATAAGAGATGCAAAGTAAGGCTTTTTTGACCAAGCTTGTTTTCCTCTGGGTGCCGTAGTAGTACAACCGAGTAGAAGCATTGTTAAGAATATTAAAATATAGTTTTTGTACATATATGAATGTAGGGAATGCAGATCTGCATTCCTTACAAAATCCCCATTATTTAAACAATGATCCTATCATTATCTCTAGCATCTAAATAAATTTCATATAATTTATCGTCCAGGAACATAGTTACTAGCTCTATATCCAATTCACCATCTTTTGCCATAAATCCAATTATCTTAAGTGCTCTATCCAATGGAACAGCTTTCTTGTAAGGTCTATCCGCTGCTGTAAGAGCTTCAAAAACATCAGCAACTGCAAGGATCCTTGATTGAAGCATTATTTTATCTTTATGTAGATTATGAGGGTATCCACTCCCATCAAGCATTTCATGGTGAGCACCAGCTATTTTTGGAATATCTTTAAGTTCGTCTGTAAAAGGAACTTCTTTCAAAATATCAAGTGTACTTGAAACATGTTTTTTCATCTTTTCCCATTCATCCGGAGAAAAATTTCCTTTGACAAAGTCTGTTAACATAAAAATTTCTTTTTCTGTAAGAAAATGATGTTCGGAATTATCAAAATCAGTAAAGAGTTTTAAGCCTATCTTTTTTATTTTTACCTTATCCTCATCATTGATAAATCCCGGCAAGTTCTTATTTATAATAAAGCTGAGTTCTTCATCTATACTATCAATAGTTTGTTTTATTTCATCCATGTTTACCATGTTATGAGTTGCTGAGAATTTTATGGTCTCGAATCTATTTGTAATAACTTCAATTTCATCGTCGGATAATTTGTTTTGCTTCTCAAGAACATTTTCAGGTACTGCTACCTTACCTACATCATGAAGTAATGCTGCATATTTAAGCTCTTCCAATTTTTCATCTGAGAATGAAATATTTTCATAGACACCCTCTTTTTTCTGATTGATATGATTTGCAATCATTTCAGAGATATATGCCACCCTTTTTGAATGACCTGCGGTATGGGGACTTCTTTCCTCAATTGCTTGTGAGAATGACTTAACAAGAGCTTTGTATAAATTCTTATTTGCTTCTAACAGTCTTACATTTGAAAGTGCAACTGCGGCCTGACTAGCAAGAGAATGAATTATTTGCTCGAATTCTTCTGAGAATGGAACTATGTTATTATTATCATCAAATTTATTTATGAGCTGAATTACACCTAATATTTCACCATCTGTAGATTTCATTGGAACTGAAAGCATAGACTCTGTTCGATATCCTATTTTAATATCATATGATTTATCAAAACTATATACCTTATCATCACCAATATTGTAACAGTCATTGATGTTAACAGTTTCACCGGTGATAGCAGTATATCCTGAGATAGATGTTTTGGTTAATGGAACAGGGAATGATCTGAACACACTTTCTTCATCCTCCTTCCACATAGAAACTGTTTTAGTAGCTTCAAATATCAATTCATGCTTGTTTAGGTTAGTTATATACAAAGAGCATGCATCACAGTTTGTAAAATCAATGATTTCGTCAACAATAAGGTTAAATAAATTACTCATCTTCGTTTCAGATCCCAGTGCGATACCGATCCGATTGAATGAAAATACCATTTCTTTATAATTCATCGTTCATCTCTTTAAAGTTTATCTTCAAGCTCTTCATAATCAGCTTCTTCAATGCCAGTAGTTTTCTGCTTCTTAACATTTTCTTTAGATTCCGGTTTTTTGAAAAATGACTCAGCTCTTCCTACAACTTTTCCAATGTTGAAAGCTATGTATATCAATATTAAAACTATTATTATTGCAAATCCATTCATTATATATGCTCTGTTAAATTTTTAAATATTTACTTTCATCAACTCCTTCTTCAACTTCCTTGAATATAGTATTGATGTGCTCATTATTCTCAAGGTCAAGACCATCAATATTGATGATCAACAATGGACAATCCCTGAATCTTTCAAAGAAATAATGATATCCTTTATTCAAACCTTCTATATATTCTTCATTAACATCCTTTTCAACTGCTCGATTTCTTTTTTTTATGTTCTTATATAGCAAACCTGCATTAGGAGAATGCAAATATATAACTAAGTCAGGTAATTTTATTTTTGGGTTCATAACCTTTAAGATTTGGTTGTATAGTGATAAATTTCTATCATCAAGGTTGTATGAGGCATAGATCTGATCTTTGTTGAAGATGTAATTTGTAACAAGATTCTGCTGAAAAAGATCTCCGTATGGAAGGTCCAACTGTTGTTGGAATCTTGTTGTCAAATAATATAACTGCAGTGGTAAAGCGTGAGTTTCAGGATTTTGATAAAAATCCTTCAAAAAAGGATTGGAGTAATATACATCCTCAATAAACTTCGCATTTAACCATTTTGATATTTTTTTTGCGAGCAGATTTTTTCCGCTACCGAGTACACCCTCGACTGCAATATATATTTGATCTAAATTAAATTTCATTGTTAAGCCTAAATAATTTTGTTACTTCAGAGCTGTCTTTACATCTTCCCAGTGTTTCACCAATCGTTATTTTACCATTGAAAATGAAGTTTGGTTCTATCTCTGCCAAAGGAATTAAAACAAATTTTCTGTTCATATATTCTTTGTGAGGGATTGTTAAACTGTCAGAATCAAGTTTTTGATCATTGAAAGTTATTATATCTATGTCGATTGTTCTTGGAGAATTTTTAAACTCTCTTTTTCTACCAAGGACTTTTTCTGTTTTTTGTATCTCGGACAGAAGTTCATTTGCACCTTTATGGTATTCAGCTGTGAGTACCATATTGTAGAATTTATTCTGTTCAGTAAAACCCAATGGTTCTGTTTCATAAATCGATGATATCTTTAATATATCAAGTTTAGCTTCTTCTAAGCTTTTTAGAGCAATTTTTAGATTTTCATGCCTGTTACCGATATTACTTCCCAAAGAAAGAACGACCACATTCAACTTCCATAAGTTTGAATATTCTTCAATTTCCTGTATATATGTACTTAAGTTAATATATATTTTTAAAGATATAAAGGCAAGATTATTAGGATGAAAAATCAATTGATAATTAATTCGTAGGGTCGAACCCTTGTGGTCGACCGGAAGTGTATTTCATTAATCTTTTTCATTGAATAATCTTCTTATCTTGGTTATTTTTCATCTTATATGAAAATCAGACTATTTCTCCTAATATTACTACTATGCAGATTGATCTATGGAAGTTCATTAGATAGCACGGGTTTCTATGTCAATTCAGCAGTTATTGAGACTAATAAAGGGAGTATTATTATTACTTTCTTTGAAAAAGAAGCTCCGAATCATGTAAATAACTTCAAGAAATTAGTCGAGTCAGGATTTTACAACGGGAAGATATTCCATAGAGTGATAGAAGATTTTGTAATTCAGACAGGGAAATCTGATAAGAAAGATCTTGAATTGATAGATGCTGAGATAAATAAGATACATTTCAGAGGTGCTATTGGTGCAGCCAGGAAAGATGATAAAATAAATCCTGAAATGAAATCAGATCCTACAGAATTCTATATTACTTTAAGACCAAAGCCTGAATTAGATGGTAAGTACACAATATTTGGTCGAGTTGCAGAAGGAATGGATCTGGTTGAAGCAATATCAAAATTGAAAACTAACGATAATGATTTCCCTGATGAACCTGTGAAAATAATAAAGGTTTACTTAGATAGATATTTCGATAGAGAAAAATACGAGTATTATAATAGATAGATTGCCACACACCTGTTTAGGTGCTCGCAATGACAATTAACAAGAAGGAAACACTATGAAATTAATTTGGAAAATATTAAAATTTATTACGTCTAACACTAAAGCAATATCCATTTATATAATGACTATGCTTGTAATTGGGTTTGTATCAATATTTGTTTTTGATAATATTATTATGCCATCATATACAAGCTTAGGGAATGAATATCCAGTGCCTGATATTACAGGTCGATATCTTGATGTAGCTGAAAGGATATTAGAAATGGACGGATTTGTCCTTGCAGATGAGATCACAGAGAAAATTGATTATAATATTCCTTCCGGGATCATTGTTGAACATCATCCTAAGGCAGGATCTATCTGTAAAAAAGGCCGTAAAATATACGTTACTATTTCAAAAGGCGGACTTCCTGCAATCGTTCCAAATTTAATAGGTCTATCACCTCAGGATGCAAAATATAATATCTTAGATTCGAATTTGTATTTAGACAGTATTCTTTATGAATTCAGTGTTGATTTTCCTGAAGGAGTTGTTATCGGGCAATCTTTAGTTGTCAATGATTCTGTCGTTATAGGAGATAGTTTATTTATTGTTGTCAGTTTAGGTAAACATCCAACAGAGTTTGTTGTTCCTAATGTGAAAGGTAAAAACATCGAAGAAGCAGCTGAGTTGATCAATAAAAGTGGATTTACAATTGGTGAGGTTGTTTATCATAAAGATGAAGACCTATTACCCGGAACTGTGATAGATCAGAAACCTCCAAAGGATGAGATCGTTTACCAAGGGACTGAGATAAGGCTTCTTGTTTCTACACTGGTTGAACCTGAAGAAAAAGAAAGTGAGTTCGATAAGGTAGATTCTTTGAAAACCGAGGAAGAATCGGTTGATGTCGGGTATGATGAATAAGGAATATTTTTTAATATTATTTTTTACTATACGAACTAGCCAGGTTATCTAAAATGCTAAAGCATTCGGACTGATAGATGATTACGTTCGTGCCATTTTGCCATAGTTGTAAAAGTTTACAACGGTCATGGCAAAAAGCAGTGGTGTCATAACGAGTTAAATCTCCAAGTAACCATTGATGTTTTGCCAATGTTACAAGCTCTAGCACCCAACAATCTATTTATTAGCAATGAACTAATTGCTCAAATACAAAAAAGGTTCGTATATGTGTTTGTACGCACCCTTAATACCATCACATTCACCATAGTAGTAATATTTTGATTTTTTATCGTATGCTAACCATTCCAGATAAATTCTATTTTTCCAATCATAAGATCTATAATAACAAGTATCAAATGTAACTTTCTCGAATTCATTTCTCAAGGAATGATTCTTAGATACATCTGTGTACCATTTCGATATATTTTTTAACGCATGTTTTTCTTTTTGAGTATATTTAGTGAAGATATGTTTATGTTTCCATACAATTGCTTTATCGTTCTTAAACTTCAAATACCGATATTTCCCTTTAAAAGGAACTAATATCTCCTTACCATGTATGTCCGTAACATCACTAGTTGGAAATTCGAAATGTTTGAAGTTCCATGAAGGTAGGATTTCTATAAAATCAGCTACTACAGAATCCTCTACCAATTCACCTGTGTACCTTCCAAAATAATAATAATTTGTTACCTTGTCATATATCAATATGTTTAAATATCTCATTGAAGCATCTCTTCTACTAGTGTTATCAACACCGTAATGAAAAAAACAATCTACATTTTCTAAATTATTTATTTCAATAAAAGCATTTGCATTATTCAATATTGAAATCTCTTTTATTTTATCTAAGAAAAATTGCTTGTCATCTTTTTTTATCACTTCACGGTAATAATTTTTATTTTTTAGGATTTCCTTTTCATCAGAATAAAATATACTCCAGACTTTTGAGTTTTCATAAACTGAGTATCGAGTTCGTGTATCAAAGTTGTATTTTTCTCCAATCAAATTATCCAAACTATCAACTTCAATTGTAAGAAACCTTTGTAAAGTCTTTCTAAATTCATAGTTATTTTGTAATTTCAGCTTTGTGAATCGATTATCATGTTTTTCATAAAAGGAAAGTGCAATGTATGCGATTAACACAATGACAATAACTACAACGCTATATACAATATTTTTCATAAATTATTCCTTGTAATTATTATACAGAAATACTTGATCTATATATCTTTTCTAGTTGGGTGCTATTGCTTGTAACGGTCATGGCAAAAAGCGTTAAGCCAAGACAAGTAGGGTATTCAAGTCATTTTGCCAATGTTGTAGGTCTGTAACCGGTATTTCTTTCCTGTTTTGCCATGAGTTACCATTTCTCAACACAATTTATTACTTATAGCCTTTTTTAAAGAAATTTAGTGTGTCATTTATTTCATCAATCTCTTTGTATAATTCTATTAGATTCTCAAGTTTAACATCTTCTCCATAATAATCCAATATATTCACATTTTTAAACTTCACACTATTGACTATCTCATCGAATAATACTGACATGCTATTATAATTTTCTTGTTGTGTGATTTTATCTAATCTATAATGGTCACTTTTAATACTATAATAATTAACAAAAAACAATCTCTTTTCTCCAATATCATAAAATTCAATTGGCAGACGTAGTATACTTGTCAAATAGTACTGCGCCAATATAGGATTGTCTTTATTGTCACGTTTCTGTAATCCATCATGCTTATAGATTGTATACTCTTTCGGTATTTTAACAATATTAGTCGTATTCCTAAGTACGCTATCAACTACTACTTTATATTTCGCTCTATAATGTGGGGGTTTTAGTTGTATTACTAGAGGTGATTTCCTCTCAAGTACAGTTCCAATAAAAATTATTTGAGATCTCAAATACTCACCGACTTTGTAATAACCTTTATTTACTTGTAGATTGGGTCTAAAAACATCTTTTAAATCATAACCTTTTTTTCTAAACTCTTCATTATTGTTTATGTTAATCCTACAATCATACGCTAACGATTTACCAATTTTAAAACCTAATGAATCGTATACGAAGGAGTAATCATTCAAATGTTTCTCTTTTGCTTCATTAGAAATTTTCGCAATTGGCTTTACTATTTTTGAATGAAATGATAGTTCTGCATAAACACAAATAGAAAAAAGTATTATTGTTATGTTTATTATCGATCTAATAAGATTTCTCCTCTTTTAAATACCGGTTATTGCCTACAACGGTCATGGCAAAAACCAGTGGGGTAGAGCGAGTTAAATGTCCAAGTAACCCATTGATGTTTTGCCAATGTTGTGGGTCTGTAGTGATTATCTCTTTATGGGTTATTGAGCTTATCTTTTATCTGCCCTCCAAGTCTTAAGGGCAAAAGACTTACTATATGT
>JAQICF010000183.1 GCA_027858795.1 Candidatus Delongbacteria bacterium
GTTGTAGATCTTACAAATGGTAATAAGATCGCATCAAAAAAAGTATATGGGTATTTCATGGAAACAGCACCAGTTCTTGTACAATTTGATGAAGACCCAGAAATGGAGATCATGGTATCTTGCTTTAATGGGAACATTGCAGGTGATCCAAAAGGTGCATATATTTACATGCTTGATTATAACAATGGATCGTTAGATATGGTGCCAGGTTTTCCTATCATTTCTGCTTATGGACAATATTATGTTCATAGTCCATCTTTGTTAGATCTTGATAACAATGGTGTTGATGAAATAATTGTTGATTGTTATAATAAAATAGAAATTTATAATTCATCTACTCAGTCTAGCATCACAACTTTCGGTCTGTCTGTCGGTATTCAAACATCTTTATCATATTGTGATCTTAATGAGGATGGGCAAATTGAAATATTTGCAGTAACAGAAAGTACAGGCACTAAAGGAAAGTTATATGGTTATAATTTTAATGGAACTACACTTGTCGAGATACCAGAAATTTTTGGTGGGATTTCTCTGGATATGAAATCTTCATCGTTCTTGGATCTTTTACCACCAGTATCGTTTGCGGATCTGGATGATGATTCAACAGTTGATATAATTGCTCTAACTGCGTCTAAACTGTATATATATGACAATCAATTTAATTTGAGAGCAAATTTCCCTGTCGATCTGGACTCAAGGATACTAGTGAACAATTTATCAGCACCTTCATTTGGTGATTTTGATGGAGATACTATATTAGATATTTTATTTATGGATGCAAACTTTAGAGTTTGGTGTTATTCCGGAGCATCTGGAGCGTTACTTGAGGGATTTCCTATACAGATTGAAGACATTGACAGAATAGAAATGACAGCATTACCGATAATGGACTTGGATGGTGATAATGATCTTGAATTTGCGATAGGTACTAATAATGGAGTTATGTTAGTTTATGATTATCCTACTCCTACAACAAGATTTGATACATATGATAAGTATAGAGGGGATAAGTTTAATTCGGGATTATTTGGAACTATCTTGGGAGCTCCTGAAAATATTACAACTGTACAGAACGGAACAGATCTGGATATTTCATGGGATCCAGTAGCTACAGCAACAAGTTATATGATTTATGTCTCAGATGATCCTTATGCTGGATTTATTGAATTGGATGAAACAAGCAATACAAATTATACTGTACTTAACATTACAGATAGTAAAAAGTTCTATTATATTATTGCTGTGAAATAATATAAAACTATGTAACAAAAAAGGCGATCATCTGATCGCCTTTTTTGTTAGAAAAATTTATCTCTAATATTCATTTACAAAGTTTAACTGATAAGTTGCACCAAATCTAATATTAAGCTCAGAAGCATTTCTCTGCCATTCGTCATCATCCTGAACCGCGAATAATAAACTTTCACCTTCAAAGCCAAAGAAAATATTCAACTCAGGTTTTACATAGTAATTTACTTCTGCATTTATCATAAACCAAGTTGTGTTACCCGCAAGATTATCTTTTGCGTTATAATAATCATCATCTTCACTTTCACCTGTTGTGCCAAATTTCATGCCAAGAGTACCATTCACGTTTATCTTCTTGCTATAGTCCCATGCAGCGAAAACTTTACCAGTGTACCATTGATACTGATCGGTTGCATCGTTAAATTGCATTTCAAAACTTGCAATAGGTTTAACAAGAAGTTTGTAATCCTCCATCAAGTATGAGTAACATCCTTCTATGCCAAACACGTGCTCAGGTGCACTAAGTTTATCTTCTTGTGTTTCAGTCATACCACTAAATGTATAGTGTTTGAATAATCCGTATTTTATAAAACCGTATGCAGCCATACCCTCTTCAAATTTATCCCAAGGTGACAAAACATGGAACTCAATATCCCTTGTATCATATCCAAATACAGCAGTAGCAGCTAACTGAAGGTCAGAGCTTATTGCAGTATCTTCGCTTGTAGCTTGTGGAGTTGGGTCAATATATGAAAAAGAATTTGGATCGATGGACTTAGAAACAAAAGAGAATGGTAAACCTACAGTGGTAAAAGTACTGTCTTTCATAAAGTACTTTATCATTGGATTTACAAATAGGCCTAGATCATAAGCAAAAGAGTCATCAGTTGAATAAAAAGGTGTCTCATTTTCAGGCAATTCATCAGACTCAGAGAAGCTATTCATATTTAAACCACCATCGGCATATACATAGTAGATAGATTTCTCATCTGTTTTACCTTCAAGCTGATACGAACCATATGGAATTGCTATATTTGTAAGCGAATTACCGGTAAATCTTTCTGCGTTGATCATATATCCAGTTCCTGCAGAAATAAAACCTTCATTTTTGGTGATCTCAAATTGAGAGAACAAGCTGATTGCGACAAGCAATAGAGCAATAACGAAATGTTTTTTCATAATTACACCTTATTTATTTGTTTATAACATTTATAAGAATACTTAGGATACCAACGTTAAAATTACGTAATCTATGGTAAAATGTCAAGATATAAAATTAATTGTAAACATTTCCCAAAATAAAAAATAGACTCTAGTTTTAAATAAAATTGATTATCAATTCACATATTCATATATTTCCACAACAAATTAAAGAACCTGGAAAAAAAATGGCATTGTTCAGAAAAAAAAGAATTAGAGATTATTTAAGAGAAGAAAAATTTGTAAAAGAATATACAGCTCTACTAGCTTTAAGAAAAGGTTCAAAACCTGATAAGATTACAAAGCAAGGCAAAGTCGAAGAAGTAAAAAAAGAAAGTTACTTCGATAAATTATCAAGAACACTTTCTAAAACAAAAAACAGCATTGTTGGTAAATTAAACTCTATAATATCTAAAAGTGAAATATTGGATGATGATACATTAGACGACATTGAAGAGGCTTTATATACATCTGATATAGGAGTGAAAACAACAGAGCTGATCATAGATAAGCTTAGAGAAAGGATCCGAGAAGAAAAATCCAATGATAATTTAGATATTAAGGGACTGATAAAGAAAGAGATCATTGAATTGATCAATAAGGAACATTCTGCAGAAGTTGATTATAAAGAGAAACCTCATGTTATTTTAGTCGTAGGTGTAAATGGTAATGGAAAAACGACCACAATAGGTAAGTTAGCACATTACTATAAATCCCAGGGCAAAAAAGTTCTAATAGGAGCTGCGGACACATTTAGAGCAGCTGCAATAGAACAATTAGAAACTTGGGCTGATCGAACTGATGCTGATTTTGTTAAGCATCAGATGGGTTCCGATCCAGCAGCAGTAGCGTTTGATTCATACAAAGCAGGTGTAGCTAGAGATATGGATGTTATTTTGATTGATACTGCAGGTAGGCTTCATAACAAAGTTAATTTAATGAATGAACTCGAAAAGATCTCACGTGTACTAAATAAACTCAACCCTAATGCCCCACATGAAGTGTTATTAGTTTTAGATGCTACTACCGGTCAAAATGCATTAAGCCAAGCAAAACAGTTCAGTTTAACTTCAGGTGTTACAGGGATTGTTCTTACAAAATTGGATGGAACAGCAAAAGGTGGAGTTACAATTGCGATTAATCAAGAAATGGATATTCCGGTAAAATTTATAGGCTTAGGAGAGCAAAAAGAAGATCTTGAAGTATTTGATCCGGAAGAATTTGTTAAGACTATCTTTGAATAAACAAAAAAAGGACGAAATTTTCGTCCTCTTTTTGTTTAGGTATAAGTTTATTACTGAGAAGCTTCTTTTATAGAAATTGTTATAGCATCAAGCTCCAATTTTAATTTATCAAAATCTACAGGCTTAGTATGAAAAGAATATAATGTTTCTTTCAAATCTTTGTTAATTATATTTTGGATCATATATCCTGAGATCATAATTATAAATACATTCTCGTTTGCACTTTTGATATCTTTGATAATATCCTTGCCTTTTATACGACCAAGATGATAATCCAAAATAACGACATCGTAATTTTTAATTTCTTTAAGAGCAGTAACATAATTATTGAAAGTTTTACATGGATAACCAAAATGTTCCAGATTATCTTTAAAAATTCTAAGAGTAAGTATGTCATCATCAATTACAGCAACATTAAGCATAGTATTTTCACTTTATTTTTTAATTATTCTAATAATATTTAAGCAATATATCTCCCTTATCAAAAGCTAAAGATAAATATTGTAAATGTCAATAGAAAATGCTTGTTCAGGATAAAATTAACTAAAAACATCTAAATTACAGATTTTCCGGCTTCATTGTAGGAAATAACAAGATGTCCCTAATTGATCGTTCTCCCGTAAGCAACATAACCATTCTATCAATTCCTAATCCCAAACCTCCTGTAGGAGGCATTCCAGTCTCAATAGCTTGAACAAAATTCTCATCCATTGGAGACGCTTCTTCATCTACATCCCTTCTGAGTGATTGTTCGTGCAAAGTTTTTCTCTGAAAGATCGGATCGTTAGATTCGCTATAAGCATTTGCGTATTCATTTCCGGCGATAAAAAGTTCAAATCTCTGTAAATATCTTTCATCATCATAATCAGGCTTACACAACGGTGTTGTTTCCACCGGCTGGTGAGTAATGAATACTGGCTGGATGATTTGTTCTTCAACATATAATTCAAAGATATCATTGATCGCAAGGCCTCTAATGAATTCGCCTTTGATTTTTCCGCCTTTATTTTCGATCAATATTTTCATTTCAGCATCAGTTAAAGATTCAACATCGATCTCAGCATATTCTTGTATTGCATCAACCATTTTCAATCTTTTCCAGGGTGTTTTCAAATCGATCAAATTACCATTGAATTCAACTTGAGTAGTACCATAGAGTTCTTTACAAGTAGATTCAAAGATCTCTTCAGTTATATTCATCATGTCATTGTAATCTGCATAAGCTTGATAAAGTTCAAGCATTGTGAATTCAGGGTTGTGAGTTCTGTCCATACCTTCATTTCTAAAGCACTTACCGATTTCATACACTCTATCCATTCCACCAACGACCAATCGTTTTAAATAAGGTTCAATGGCGATCCTAAGATAAAGCTTCATGTCTAAAGTATTGTGATGTGTAGTAAATGGGTTTGCATTTGCACCACCATAAATTGGAAGTAGAGTCGGTGTTTCAACTTCTAAAAAATCTTTAGCATCAAGTATGTTTTTAATGTTTTTGATTATTTTGATCCTTTTTTCAAAAGTCTCACGTACTCCTTTAGTAACGATCAGGTCTACGTGACGGTTACGATATCTGAGTTCTTTATCAGCAAATGCATCAAAAGTTTCTCCGTCTTTTTCTTTAACAACAGGTAGAGGACGAATACTCTTTGTCAAAAGCGTAAATGAATCGATGTATACAGTGATTTCACCAACTTTAGTCTTCTTCACTATTCCTGCAACACCTATAATATCGCCAATATCCATCTTTTTGAAGAGATCATAATCTTTTTCACCGATGTTCTTTAGAGCTACATAAAGTTGGATCTTTCCCTGCTGGTCTTGTATAGAACAAAAAGCAGCCTTACCCATAACTCTTATTGACATTATTCTTCCAGCGATAGAAACTTTTTTTTCAGATTCAAAATAATTGTCAAAATTATCAATTATTTCCTGGGAAAAGTTTTCTACATTATAATTATACGGAAAAGGATTTATGCCCATCTCCCTGATTTCATTTATTTTCTCAATACGAGTATTGATCAATTTTCCTTGATCTTCCACTTTAAACCTCAATTAAATTAATGCTTATGATTTACAGCCCGAATAATTCTCTGACCTTTACTTCAATATCGTCATACAATTTTTTATTTTCCATCAAAGCAAGTTTAACCTTTTCTCTCCCCTGCCCGATCCTTTCTTCACCGTAAGAGAACCATGAACCTGATTTCTTGATGATGTCATTATCAACTGCAAGATCAATAATTTCACCAACTCTTGAAACGCCTTCTCCATAAATCATATCAAATTCAGCAGTTTTAAAAGGAGGAGCAACTTTGTTTTTAACAACTTTTACTCTAGTTCTACTTCCGACAATATTCTCTTTATCTTTTATTGCACCAATTCTTCTTACATCAAGTCTAATTGACGAATAGAATTTTAAAGCATTTCCACCAGTTGTAGTTTCAGGATTTCCAAACATAACACCAATCTTCATACGGATCTGATTGATAAATATTACCATACATTTAGACTTTGAAACTGCTCCTGCTATTTTTCTTAATGCTTGTGACATTAGTCTTGCTTGGAGTCCCATGTGAGAATCACCCATATCACCTTCAATTTCAGCCTTAGGTGTCAAGGCTGCAACAGAGTCAACAACTATTATATCGATAGCATTTGACCTTACTAGAGTTTCAGTAATATCCATTGCCTGCTCACCAAAATCAGGTTGTGAAATCAGAAGATTCTTAGTATCAACTCCTATTTTTTCTGCATAATCAGTATCTAAAGCATGTTCAGCATCAACAAAAGCGCAAATCCCACCTTTTTTCTGAGCCTCAGCGATAGCATGGAGTGACATTGTTGTCTTTCCTGAGCTTTCAGGGCCGTATATTTCAACGATCCTACCTTTAGGAAGTCCGCCGATACCTGTTGCAATATCAAGACCGAAAGAACCTGTCGAAATAGCTTCAAGTTTTAGGACCGGCTTATCCTCGCCTAATTTCATTATAGAGCCTTTTCCATAAGCTTTTTCTATCTGTGCAATAGAATGGTCAAGCATTTTTATTTTTTCTTCTTTTTTACTCATTTTATATCTCCACTACAAATTTAATATGTTATTTAGGTTATAATCTTCTGGAATGCTCAGATATTTTTTTGCATTATGATAGTCGGATTCTTTAATTGAAGCCAAACTATTGAATACTAAATTATACGATTCATTTTCAGTGTTTAACAGTCTAGGTTTTATCTTTCCATTCTCACCGGCGATATCTTTAAGATAAAGTGGATTGACTTTTCCGTCCGGCATTGATATTGCAATACAACCGCTTTCTTTTCTGTCAAATAATTCCTTAACTCCGTTCCCTAATGAAGAACAATATCTCAGGTCAAAAGCAATTGGATCGATACATCTAATTTCATAGCCGATCTCTACTGGTCTGCTTTTAACATTAATTCTCAGTCTATGAAGTTCCTGCTGAAGAAGGGAATTGAAAATATGAGCTTTACTTACTTTTCCCAACTCAGGATGTCCGTGTTCATCATATGAAAAATGTATTCCCGATTCTAATATCTGTTCGTCAGACATAAAGTGGAAAACACCTTCACTTATTATTATTGCTCCATAATCAATACCTAAGATCATTCTTTTTACTATGCTTGAAATCATCATTTTTATCATTCGGTCAAATGTTATTTCCACATTTTTAAACATCTCAGGGATGATGATCATAGGATAATGTGCACTTGCTCCGATACCAAAGGCAAGATGTCCTGCTTCTCTTCCCATTGAGCATACGACAAACCAGTTTCCACTGGTTCTACCGTCTTCATACACTGTAGTCGCAATTCTTACACCTTCATTTTTTGCGGAATGGTATCCAAAAGTAGGTAAGTTACTTGGTAGTGGAAGGTCATTATCAATTGTTTTTGGAACATGAATATTTTGGATTTTTATTTCATGTTTTTCTAGGTATTTTGTGATCCTATTTGCTGTTGAAGCAGTATCGTCCCCACCAATAGTAACTAGAAGCTTTATATTATGATCAACGAAAAAGTTTTTAGAAAATTCAGAATCCTTTGGTTTGTAACGACTCATTCTTAGGTAAGACCCACCCTTATTGAATATTCTGTCCGCAAGATCAAAATCTAACTCTATGTTATCCGGGTTTTCGCTAAAAAGAGTTTTATAACCATAGTGTAAACCAATAACGGAATAACCATCTGATAAAAATCTTTTTGCTATTGTTGCTACTACGGTATTTATTCCTGGAGCCGGGCCTCCGCCGCATAATATTGCAATTGATCCTTTATGCATTTTTCCCTCTGTTTTTCTTTGTTGAATTAACGACTATAATAATGTACAAATATATATAAGAGACCTTTTATAGTCAACATCATAAATATAAACAACGCAAAGGGTCAAATAGTGACCTTGTGGTATTTTTTTTTGAATTATTTTTGTATTGATTAGATTTCATTACAATATTAAGCTTGTAATTTTAAGAGTTTAGGATTATCATTTTATTAACTTGTTTCAAAAAAGGAGTTTTTTATGATTCAGGAAATATTCAAGAACTCCAAAGTTAGAAATCTTGGTAAATGTGAATTTAGATCACCAATACCATTGTCGTATAGAGATGATGACTTTGTAGCAAATTTTGTAAGAGAAAATGAAAAAGTTGTTTACGATCCCCAAAATATTTTTATTAAAAGCTATTTAAATGATTTTGAGAATATCCCGGCTTTTGAAATTGCAGGTGCCAGAGAATATCTTCATTTCAAACCAGGCAGTATAGCTTGTGGAATAGTTTCATGCGGGGGACTATGTCCAGGTATTAACAATGTAATAAGAGGGCTGGTAAACGAGCTTTATTATTGGTATAAGTGCGAAGAGATTTATGGTTTCAAATATGGTTACAAAGGTATGGTTTCTGATAATAATATCGAGCCCATCAAGTTGAACGTTAAATTAGTAGAGGATATCCACCTCAAAGGAGGAACCATTTTAGGATCATCCAGAGGTGAGCAGGATGTTAAAAAGATCGTGGATAATCTTGCGAAGCTTAATATATCCATCTTATTTACTATCGGTGGTGATGGAACCATGAAAGGTGCTTATGAGCTTTCTAAGGAGATAGAATCAAGAAATCTGGATATCTCACTTATTGGAATACCTAAAACAATAGACAATGATATAGCCTTTGTCGAACATACTTTTGGATATCAAACAGCATTTTCTGCCGCTGTTGAAGCAATTAACTCAGCTCATATTGAGGCCAAAGGTGCGTATAATGGAATTGGAATAGTTAAATTAATGGGAAGAGACTCAGGTTATATTGCAGCAGCAGCCTCGATAGCAGCACAAGATGCTAATTTTGTGCTAGTACCAGAAATACCGTTTGAGTTCGAAGGAGAAAGAGGACTTCTGAATTTACTAAAAGCGAGGCTTGAAGAAAAGCAGCATGCCGTAATAGTTGTTGCAGAAGGTGCAGGTCAGAATTTGTTTAATGGAACAAACTCTGAAAAAGATAAATCCGGAAATATTCTGTACAATGACATCGGGCTTTATATTAAGCAGAAGATAAAGGATTGTTTTGAAAGCATCGGGTTTGAATACACATTAAAATATATTGACCCCGGCTATATGATAAGATCTTTACCACCAATACCAATTGATTCAATGTTCTGCTCGAATCTAGCACAGAATGCAGTACATGCAGGTATGGCAGGAAAAACAGAAATATTAATTGGATATTGGAACGGAAAGTTTACCCATGTCCCTTTAAGTTCAATCATAGGTAAAAGAAAGAAGATTGATGTTGAAGGTGATTTCTGGCTTGGTGTTATTCTTTCAACCGGGCAACCAAGGTATATTGGTAATGATAATACTCTATTGGAAAGAACTAAATAATTATACATTATTTTTTAAGAAATATCTTGCTGAAATGCATCAAAAAATGTATTTTCTCAGTTATAGATTGTGATATAAAACACAATTTAAATTGTCTTTTAAAATTAAAATATGGAGAATCAAAGAATGAGTACAAAAAAATTCATGACATGTGATGGAAACACAGCTGCTGCTCATATAGCTTATATGTTCAGTGAAGTTGCTGCGATCTATCCAATCACACCTTCATCAAACATGGCTGAATTCATCGACGAATGGTCAGCTAATGGTAGAAAAAATATTTTCGGTGAAACAGTAAAAGTTTCAGAAATGCAATCAGAGGGTGGAGCATCGGGTGCAGTTCACGGGTCTTTACAAGCAGGGGCTTTAACGAGTACTTTCACTGCTTCTCAGGGTTTATTGCTGATGATACCTAATATGTATAAAATGGCAGGTGA
>JAQICF010000194.1 GCA_027858795.1 Candidatus Delongbacteria bacterium
TCAAAGAAAGTGAAGTTAAATTTATATCTAAGCAGGATAGAAAAAGAAAAATTGTCTCTTTCTTCACAAAGTGTAACACTAGGGAATGGCGAAAAAGAAAATTCAATGGGATTCAAGGTAAAGGGAAAATTGTACGATAAAGTAAATTTTATTCTTAGCAGTCAATTTTTCGACTCAGAGTATGAAATAGGGTATCTGCCCGGTGGTGAAGTTAAAACTGAATTGGAAATAGGGAACAGGAATGTTTCATTTAATGGTCAGGTTAAATATAAAACTTACGAATTCTATGATGAAAATATTTACTCTACGAAAGATAAGATAGATTCCAGATTGAAATTGCAATTTAAGCTCAATAAATGGAAGATATCCAGTTACATAAAGTATTCGGATTGGTATAATGATGGCTATGGTTATTTATTTTCACAATCATTTTTGATGAATTTCCAAAAAGGACTTATAGTAAGGTTGGGAGCTGATCTTTATTTTACTGAAGGATCAACAATTATGTATGCAGGTCTTTATGACATAGGGCTATATCCGGGTTTGATCTCATATTCAGGAGTAGGGAAAAGCATTTACGGTTTTATTTCTTATAGTATCGGTGACTTTGTATTTACTTTTGGTATTTCAGAAGATTCTAAATCTGACTCTGATACGATCAGTTCAGGTTACGATGAAATAGATTCAGATAGATTTCACAGGATCGAGTTTAATGTAAAATATTTGTCAGATCTCACGAGTTTTTAAATTTTTAGGTAAAATATTCTCGTGCGAATATTATAAAATTAATAGTTGTATTATTAATCACACTTAGCTATATTAAATAGATATTTATAGGGAAAGCAATAATAACGACGGAGTTTACATGAAGAATCTTTCCATATTAGGGGCAACCGGTTCTATTGGTGACAGCACGCTTAAGGTGCTTGACAACCTAAAAGATCATTTTAAGATAATATACCTGTCTGCCAATAATAATTATAAAAAATTAGCGGACCTAGCTAAGAAATATAATCCAGAATATGTAATTATTGATAAAGTGTTTTATAAAGATCTGAAAGGTCTGTTAAGCTCAACAAAAGTTAAAGTTTTAACCAATGAGGATGGATTACTTCAGGCAACCTCCGATCCTAGAGTTCATGTTGTAGTAAATGCTATAGTGGGATCATTTGGATTAAGACCGACTATAACAGCCGTAGAAAATGGAAAGACAATAGCTTTAGCGAATAAAGAATCTTTAGTAATGGCAGGTGAAAATGTACATGATTTAATGAAAAAGACAGGAGCTAAGATACTTCCGATTGACTCTGAGCATTCTGCAATTCTCCAATCTTTGAATGGAGAAGATTATTCTACGATAAATAAAATAATCCTTACAGCATCAGGTGGTCCTTTCAGGGATAGAAAAGATAGTTTGGAAAATGTTACAATCACAGATGCTCTTGCTCATCCAAATTGGTCTATGGGGGATAAGATCAGTATTGACTCCGCTACAATGATGAATAAAGGGTTTGAGCTTATTGAGGCAGTACATTTATTTGACTTAAAACCTGAGCACATAGAGATCATAATTCACCCTGAGTCTATAATTCATTCTATGGTAGAGTTCATTGATGGATCTGTCATTGCTCAACTTGGTTTGCCTGATATGATGTTACCAATTCAATATGCATTAACATATCCTGACAGAAAAGTATTAGATCTGCCAAAATTAAATCTACATAAATTAGGGACTATGAATTTCTTTGATCCTGACCGTAAATTATTTCCTGCTATTGATGTTGCTATTGCTGCTATAAACGAGGGTGGGACCGTCCCGGTTGTACTTAATGCTGTAAATGAAATAATGGTTTACAAATTCTTACAAGGGAAAATAAAATTTACTGATATTGTTAAAAATGTGGAAGAAGAGATAGCTAAACATAAAAAGATCAAAAAGCCATCAATTGACCAGATATTTGAGGTTAATGATGAGATCTGGAAGCGACTTCATTAATTCAATTGACAATTTGCGATGGACAATTTACAATTAATGTAGGGAACGCCTAACAGCAGTTCCCAGAAACGCAAAAAGAGAGACGCCCATGTAGGTCGTCTATACGAAAAGAAAACAAAGAAGAAAAAAATAAAAAGGAGAAGGGAAATGAAAAAACTGGTACTAATGTTGATTTTAGTCTCGATCGGTTTCATCTATGCTCAGGAACCTGGATACGATGAATATGAAGAGGCGGAATACAGTACACATAACGATGCTAGCTCAAGCGACTCTGTTATTGATGGAATTATTACATCAGAGCCAATAATCATTGGTTCTTTAATAGGTACAGAAACTGATGAGGTTCAAGCTTCGGGACAACCAGAGCAGGATATGTCTGCATCCGTAGAAGCAAAATTTTTAAAAGACAACTAAAAGTATAAATGTTCCTTTATGGTATAGGTGGAAAGAATATACATTTAGCGCAGCAATACCGTACATATACAGTAAGAAAAAACCTACGTCTATTACTGCTGATATGCAGGAAGCAATTTATACTACAACTAGTGGATTAAGCGATATTACTTTAGGAGTATCTTATGGTAAATTCTTAGATAATATTGACACTTATGTAGATGGAAATTTCTCGGTTAAATTGCCAACAGGTGATGATGAAAATAAAGAAAAAGATAAGAATGATGTTGAGTGGACTATTCCACTAGGAAGTGGCACAACTGATTTTTCAATAAGTGCATCAGGTTTTTATTTTATGGATGACTATACTTTTAAAGCTACTGCTTTATATAAAATGAACGGTACAAAAACTATTGAGGATGGATATACTGATCCTGTAACATTTGCTTTGGAAGATGAAGAGAATAATGTTGGAGATATTTTCATGATTTCTGCTGGTGCAGATTATCGTTTGCCATATAGATTTAGTGCAAGCGCTAATATTATTTATGGAATGAAATTCTCAGATGACTTTGAAAAAGGGGGTAGTGCAAAGAACGGTTTATCTTATTTTGATATACTACCTGTTGTGAAGTATTCAATTAGCTTATTTGAATTTGTACTTGGAGCAAAAATACCAGTAATGACTAAGCTAGAAACATATTCAGATCCATCATTTGGAATTTCTGAAGAAATACAGGAAACTCGTAGTTTTGCATTTTTCTTAAGAACAAATTATAGAATATTCTAAGAGATAAGTATATTTAACGAAAATAAATGTAAGGGCGGATCATTTCCGCCCATGAATAACGATAGCAAAAGTAAGAATTGATGAGGTAAGTGTGGCGAGAAGATTCGATAGTGAACCGAAAAAATTTATTTGGAAACCAAAATATTCCGTCGCAATAAGTGTGATCATATCAGTTGTGATAAGCATTATTATGTATGCAAATTATTTACAATACAAGCATATAATGGAGCAATTGTTCACTGAATCTTCATCAATTATTGCAAATCCGGAAAATATCCAATCGTATCAAATTATAGTTCTTATTGGGTTCATTAACCTTCTTATTATTTCTGGTGGTATAATTTTTTATATACTTCAAAAGAGAAGGAATTTCAATAAGGTCATAAAAGGAATTAATGAAGAACTAGCAGAAACTTCTCAAAACTGCGAAACAATGAGGAAGCAGTACGAGCTGATCACTGAAAATGTAAGTGATGTGATCATTACTTTGGATATGGATGGCAAAATAACTTATATAACTCCTTCGATCGAAGATTATTTAGGATATACACCTGAAGAATTCATTGATGCAGGTGTGGAGAAATTTCTTTCAAGAAGATCAATGAGAGCAGTTGCAAAGGATATTATCTTCAGAAAGCAGGAACCTGCAAAGTTCAAGGAAGTGAATACCTATGAAATGGAGCTAAAGAGAAAGGATAAACATAGAATATGGGTAGAATTAAAAACAGTTGGAATTTCAGAAGGAGAAAAGAAAGTTGGTTTCCTCGGAATTTTCAGAGATGTAACGAAAAGAAGAAAAAACGAAAGATTTCTGAAATTTCAAAGTGATGTTATGTATAATATCTCTGACGAAGTAGTTATAACTGATACGAAAGGAAAAATATTGTACGTCAACAAAGCTGTATTATTGCATACAGGATTAAAGAGAAAAGATCTTATTGGTAAAACTCAGACTGTAAAAAAAGCAACAGGATCTGATAGTATTACAAAAAAAGAACTTATTGAAACAGTGAATAAAGATGGTAAGTGGGAAGGGATTCTTTCAAGTGAACTTCCTAATGGTAATCATAGAGTAGCTTCATCAAGATGTAAGTTACTATATGACGACTATAAAAAGCCAATCGCAATAATAGCAATATCTACAGACATAACGGATCAAATATCTATTGAAGAAGAACTTAAAGAGAGTGAAAAAAAGTATAGGTTATTGATCACAAATGTGTCAGATGTTATCTGGACTTCATATAAAGATTTCAACATTAATTTTATTACCCGTTCAGTAGGGCATTTTTTAGGGTATGACCCTGAAGCATTTTTAAAGATGAAGCAAACTGAATACTTAAGTCCTGATGCTTTGGACAAAATAAGTAAACTAAAAAGAAGAATAAATTATAATTTCAATTCGGTTAATTTTCCAATAATATTTAATGCACAATTGATCTGTAAAGATAATACACGGAAATGGGCTGAAGCAAAAATAAATCCTCTACTGGAAGAAGATGGTGAAGTAGTAGGTTTTGTTGGAGTATGGAGAGATATTACTAGCTTTATTTTGACTACAGAGAGAAATAAGACTCTGGAGGATAGATTGTCTCAAGGCGAAAAGATGGAAGCCCTGGGAAGACTTGCAGGCGGTGTTGCTCATGATCTTAATAACGTACTCACCGGAATAGTGGCATATCCCGATTTGCTAATGCTTAAAATGGATGATGATGATCCATTGAGAAAAAAAGTAATGGCGATAAAGAAGAGTGGTGAGAAGGCTGCCTCAATCGTTGAAGATCTATTATCTCTATCAAGACGAGGAGTTAACAAATTTGCTCCTGTAAATGTAAATAAAGCAGTAAAAGATGTACTGGAATCTCCTGAAATAGAAAAACTTCAGATATATCATTCAAAGATCAGTATTAAATTTTCAGAAGATAAAACAACACCTAGCATATCAGGGGCAGAATTTCAAATTTCAAAAGTTCTTGTAAATCTTCTTACGAATGCTGCAGAATCAATAGAAAATGATGGTGAAATATTTATTTCAACCAAATTTGAAAGTTCCAAGAATAGAACTCTCCGTTTTAGTAATATTCCTGAAGGGGATTATACAGTATTATCAGTAACAGATGAAGGAGTTGGAATCTCTAAAGAAGATCAGAAAAGGATATTTGAACCATTTTTCACAAGTAAGACTATGGGCAGAAGTGGTACCGGTCTGGGAATGGCAGTTGTTTGGGGAGCAGTAAAAGATCATGATGGATTTATTGAACTAACAAGTAAGGTAGGGACAGGGACAACATTCGATCTATATTTCCCGGCACTAGCTGGAACTTCGCCTATTGATGAAGTTAAATTAGATAGAAAATCTTATCAAGGTAATGGCGAAAGGATACTGGTGTTAGATGATGAAGAGGTTCAATTAGATATAGCAGAATCCCTTTTAAGTGAAATTAACTATAAAGTTAAAGTTACAAATGACGTAAAGAAAATCAATTCACTGGTTAAAAGTTATGATCCGGATGTTATCCTCCTGGATATGATATTAGGAGATGATAAGGATGGATTGGATGTGTACAATGAGATCATAAAAACAAGACCAAAACAGAAAATTATAATCATTAGTGGATACTCAGAGAGTGAAAGAATTAAAGAAGCGCTTAAATTAGGAGCAAAGAAATACATTAAGAAGCCTTATACAATAGAGGATATTGCAGTTAACATTAAAGAGGTCTTACTAGAAGATAGTAATGAATAAAAATAATAAGACAGGAAGATCTATCGATCAATTAGCTGGTGATGATTCATCATCTTTAAATATCAATTCGGGGAAAGAAAAACCGAATGGTATTTCAAGTGAAAGGTTAAGTAATTTTATTAACAAAAAAAGAAAAAAATATAATCTTGATGAATACTATGATGGTATAATTAATGGGGATAGAGTAGTTCTAGGGAGAGCTTTAACTTTAATAGAAAGTAAGATAAAAGACGATAACGACCTTTCAAATAAAATTATAGATAAATGTCTATCTCATTCCGGAAAATCAATAAGGATAGGGATAACCGGCATTCCTGGAGTTGGCAAAAGCACATTTATAGAAACATTTGGTCTATATCTTCTGGATAAAAAGAAGAAAGTAGCTGTAATGGCTGTTGATCCAAGTAGTAATGTGTCCGGTGGGAGTCTGATGGGGGATAAAACCAGGATGGATAGGCTTTCAAGTCAAGCGGATGTTTTTATTCGTCCTTCAGCAACCTCTGGTTTTTTAGGAGGTGTAAACCGTGCTACCAGGGAAGCAATAATTCTTTGTGAAGCAGCAGGTTATGATATTATCTTAATTGAAACTGTAGGTGTAGGGCAGTCTGAGATCTTAGTTCATTCAATGGTGGATTTCTTCTTGTTACTACAGATCGCAGGTGCAGGAGATGAACTTCAGGGTATTAAGAAGGGCATCATGGAAATGGCTGATGCGATAGCTGTTTCAAAATCTGATGGTGACAATTTACTTAAAGCCAAGTTGTGCAAACAAGAACTTGAAAATGCCACACACTATTCTTTAAATTACGATCCGGATTGGAATATTCCGGTAATTGAAATATCATCACAAGAAAATAAAGGTATTGACAAGATATGGGACATAATTCTGAAGCATAACGATATTATGACCCAAAAAGGTAAATTTGCTAAGAAAAGAAAGGACCAACTTAATCAATGGTTAAAAACTTCAATATCTCAAACACTGGAGAATTATTTCTATAATGATCCTCATGTTATGAAAGAGTTTGATGAGATAAAAAAAGCAGTAATTGACGGACGAATATCTCCAGTGGTAGCATCTGAAAATTTATTAAAAATTTTTAGAAAATGAAAGTAAGATTAATTCTATATTTTATAGTGAAATAATTATTAAAATATCTCTTGACATGGTTTTAGTAGACATATAAATTCGCCTTTGTACAGAAAATGTTGTGCAAGGATGTCACAACATGTAAAAATAGTGTTGTGTAATAGTGTCACAGCATGAGAAAAATAGTGTTGTGTAATAGTGTCACAGCATGAGAAAAATAAAATTGTGAGGCAGTAAAATGTATAACATCGACAAGTTTATGGCTGAGCTTGAGAGGAGAAATCCTTCTCAACCTGAATTCATTCAAGCAGCAAAAGAAGTAATTGAATCAGTCATTGACGTGGTCAACGAGAACCCGGCTTACTTACAAGCTAAGATTTTAGACAGGATCACTGAACCGGATAGAGCATTCTTATTCAAAGTAGAATGGGAAGACGATAACGGAGATATCCAGGTAAATAAAGGATATAGAGTTCAATTTAACAACGCAATTGGTCCTTATAAAGGTGGTTTGAGATTTCATCCAAGTGTAACATTAGGCGGTTTGAAATTTTTAGGTTTCGAGCAAATATTTAAGAACAGTCTTACAACTTTACCAATGGGTGGGGGAAAAGGTGGATCTGACTTTAATCCTAAAGGTAAATCAGACAATGAAATAATGAGATTTTGTCGTTCATTTATGACTGAACTACAAAAATATATCGGTCCTCAAACAGATGTTCCTGCAGGTGATATTGGAGTTGGTGGAAGAGAGATCGGTTTTATGTACGGTCAATACAAAAGACTTCGTGCAGAGAATACCGGTGTTCTTACTGGTAAAGGACTTAATTGGGGTGGTTCACTGATAAGACCTGAAGCAACTGGTTTTGGTGCAGTATATTACGCTGATGAGATGCTTAAGTATAAAGGTGAATCAATGGAAGGTAAAACAGTTTCACTTTCAGGTTTTGGAAATGTAACTTGGGGATGTGCAATAAAAGCTACTGAACTTGGTGCAAAAGTACTTACTATTTCTGGTCCTGACGGATATATCCTTGACGAAGACGGAGTAAATACAGAAGAAAAATTCAATTATTTATTAGAACTAAGAGCATCAAATAATGATATTGTTGCTCCTTATGCTGAAAAATTTCCAAATGCTAAATTCTTCCCTGGTGAAAAACCTTGGAGTGTTAAAGTGGATATGGCTTATCCATGTGCAATTCAGAATGAATTAAATGAAGATGACGCTAAGATATTGATCAGGAACGGATGTAAGTATGTTGTGGAAACTTCAAATATGGGTTGTACAGCAGACGCAGTAAATCATTTTGTTGCTGAGAAGGTTGCATTCGGTCCGGGCAAAGCAGCAAATGCAGGTGGAGTGGCTGTTTCAGGATTAGAAATGTCTCAAAATTCAATGAAACTTGCATGGTCAAGAGAAGAAGTTGATGAAAAATTAAAAGTTATCATGAGTTCAATTCACTCTGCGGGTGTTAAATATGGTGCACAAGCAGATGGATTTGTAAATTATGTGAAAGGTTCTAATATTGCAGGATTTAAAAAAGTAGCAGACGCAATGATAGATCTAGGTTATTAGCAGTAAGTAAATATTTATACAAAAAGCCGGCAAATTTTGTCGGCTTTTTTCTTTGAAAAATGTAGTTTATGCATTATTTTTAAGTAAAAAAAATACACAGAAATATTTAAAACTCAGCTTAAATTTAAAAAAGATCAAGAAATTATGGAGGATGTCCAATGGGAGATAAATCATTCAATGCATTTACAATGGCTCAGCAACAATTTGACAAAGCAGCAGAGATCTTAGAGTTAGATGATGCTACAAAGGATCTTTTAAGAAATCCTTTAAAAGAGTTCCATTTCAGTATCCCTATCACTATGGATGATGGAGCAAAGAAAGTATTTCGGGGATTCAGATCAATGCATAACGATGCAAGAGGACCTGCAAAAGGTGGAATAAGATTTCATCCTCAAGAAACAGTTGATACAGTAAAAGCTTTATCAATGTGGATGACTTGGAAAACTTCTGTAGCCGATATTCCTCTAGGTGGAGGAAAGGGAGGAGTTATTTGCGATCCTCACGATCTAAGTCAAAGGGAACAGGAGCAAATTTGCAGAGGTTGGGTAAGGCAGGTTTATAAAAATGTTGGACCACACAGTGATATTCCCGCACCTGATGTAATGACTAATCCTCAACATATGTTATGGATGTTGGACGAATACGAGGTGATTACCGGAGAAAAACAACCAGGTTTCATAACTGGAAAGCCTGTTGGTATGGGTGGGTCATTAGGAAGAACAGAAGCAACAGGTTACGGTGTAATAATAACTGTTAGGGAAGCATTGAAAAAATTAAAATTGAATGCAAAGATGACTACAATGAGTGTTCAAGGGTTTGGGAATGTAAGTCAGTATGCAATTGAATTATATACAAAAATGGGTGGAAAAGTTATAGCCGTTTCATGTTGGGACCAGAAAGATAATATAAGTTATTCTTTTAAAAAAGAATCCGGGATAAACCTTCCAGAATTGAAATCAATTACAGATCAATTTGGTGGAATTGATAAAGTAAAGGCAAAAGATCTTGGATATGAAATACTTGAAGGAGATGCTTGGTTAGAACAAGAAGTTGACATATTAGTTCCTGCAGCTTTAGAAAATCAGATAACTGCAGAGAATGTAAATAATATTTCATCAAAGGTTAAGATAATAGCTGAAGGAGCAAACGGACCAACTGCCATAGAAGCAGATGAAGTCATAAAAGAGAAGGGTATTTTTGTAGTACCTGATTTTTTAGCAAATGCAGGTGGAGTGATATGCAGTTATTTTGAGCAAGTTCAATGTAATATGAATTATTTTTGGACTAAAGATGAAGTACTAGGTAAACTGGATCAAAAGATGACTTTCGCATTTAATTCAGTCTATCAATTTTCTAAGAATAATGATATGTTTATGAGAGATGCAGCATATATAATTGCAATAGAAAAAGTAGCTTCAGCATGTAAAAGCAGAGGTTGGGTGTAGTTAATAGAACTTTGGGTATAAAAAATAATGGAATAATTATGAGTTTAAATGAATTTAATAGAACATTCTTTGATGATAATCAGAGAGTTTCTTTCATAGGTGATGGAGAATTAGGTGGTAAAGCAGGGAGTTTAAAATCCTTTAATGACATTTTATCTGAAACTGATTTTTCGAAATTTAAGAGAATTAAGGTTGATATTCCTACTTTCACAGTGATAAGAACAGAAATATTTGATGATTTTATGCAGCAAAATAATTTGTTCGATATTGCTTATTCTGATACCGAAGATGATGAAATTGCCATAGCTTTTCAAAATGCTTCACTACCATTCTCAGTTCTTGGTGACCTAAGAGAATTGATCTCCAAAGTTGATGTTCCATTAGCTATTCGATCGTCAAGTATGTTGGAAGATGCTAAGTATAAACCATTTGCTGGAATTTACGGGACAAAAATGATCCCGAATAATCAGTTTGATGAGGATACCAGATTTACAAAAATGGTAGAAGCGATAAAATATGTTTACGCATCAACATTTTTTAAGGAAGCAAAAGAGTATTTTACTGCTGCAGGTCTTGAAATAAAAAATGAAAAAATGGCTGTTATAATTCAGGAAGTTATCGGGAATAGATATGGGGATAAATTCTATCCTAACTTATCAGGAGTTGGAAAATCGTACAATTATTACCCGATAAATGATTCATTACCCGAAGATGGAGTTGTCAATTTAGCTTTCGGACTTGGTAAAACGATCGTAGATGGTGGTATGTCATGGATATATTGTCCAAAATGTCCAAACAAAAAACCTCCATTTGGTTCAATAAATGATATGCTTAAATTAACTCAAACTGAATTTTGGTCTGTCAATATGGGAGAGCCACCTGAGTATGATCCAACAAATGAAACAGAGTATATGGTAAATGAGAATATACACTCAGCTGAGAATGATAACACTTTAAAGAACCTGGTATCAACATTTGATCATGTGAATGAAAGATTAACTATAGGTACAGGTAAAGAAGGTGCAAGAATTTTAAATTTCGCACCATTATTGTCATTAGAATTGATACCATTTAATGAACTTATAAAAGAAATAATGAAAGTCTGCGAAGATAAAGTTGATTCTGCAGTTGAAATTGAATTTGCTATGACTTTTTCACAGGATACAACATGTGAGCAACCATATCGTTTTGGATTATTACAAGTTAGACCAATGGTAGTGAACGATACAGACATAACTTTGAATAAAGAAGAGCTTTTATCGGAAGATACTATAGTTGCATCAGAGCACGTTTTAGGAAACGGAGTAACTGAGAACATTCATGATATTGTTTATGTGAAGCACGAAAATTTTGATCCAATGAAAACAATGAAGATCGCTGATGAAATATCTCAGATAAATTCACAGCTATTAAAAGAGAAAAGACCATATCTGCTTATCGGATACGGTCGATGGGGAAGCTCAGATCCTTCATTAGGTATACCTGTAACCTGGAGTAAAATATCCGGAGCATCAATAATTGTAGAGGCAAGTCTTGAAAATATGAATATTGAATTTAGTCAGGGTTCTCATTTCTTTCATAATCTTACAAGTTTTGGTATACCGTATTTTTACTTACCACTTAGAAACAATTTTCCGATCAAGTGGGAAATTATAAGATCACTTCAAAGTATAAAAGAATTGGAGTTTGTATCACATGTAAGATCACAAGATCCCTTAAGAACGATAGTAGATGGCAAAAGCAGATCTGGAGTTATTAAAATAGGAAGAAAATTATGAAGAATGACAAACTACTTTCGAAGCTTATAAATGATCTGAATGAACGTGCTAAAGAGTCCAAATGTTTATATGAAATTCAGAATATACTGAATGATAAGGATATTCCTTTTGAAGAAGTTTGCTACAACATTGTGACTATTATCCCTATGGGATGGCAATTCCCAGAAATATGTAAAGCTCAACTATTGTTTAAGAATAAGATATTTCAGATTGAAGATTATAAGGAAACTCCTTGGACGCAGGAAACTCAAATAGTAGTTCAGGGAAAAGTTGTCGGTCAAATAAATGTTTTTTACACTGAGGAAAGACCACAAGCAGATATTGGTCCGTTTTTAAAAGAGGAACTTGATCTTATAAAGACTATTGGAAAACAGTTTGAACTATATGTACTTCACCAAAATTTGAGATCAGTATTTGATAATTCTTCAAATACTCAGGATGCTAATCAGAGTGAATGGAGATATATACTTGATCTCCTTACAAGAACAGATAAAGGTTTTGCTGTTAAGATCACGAGAAAAATGATCAATTTTCTTTGTCTACACGGAGTAAAAGAAGCTGAATCGCTTTTAGATAAATTCGGTATTCCTGATGAAGGGGACAAAGAGAAGAATTTTCCTTTTAAAGTTTCAGACGATCTAGACTCAATGATGACATTAGCTGATGTATTCTCAGTTGCGGAAAGACATTTGAATGAAAATGAGATATTAACCAATGTTCACAAATGGATCAAGCAGGAAAGTTCCGCTTTCATGGCTAATATTCTAAATAATAACGCAACCACTGTTAGTGAGATCATTAGTACTTTAGAAAAATATCATTTTCTTGCTGAGCAGGGACTGAAGCTATCTTCATTAAGACAAAAAAGTTTTACAGTTGCACTGATCAGAAAATTCATGACTGAACAGAGACCTTTTATCGATGTTGCAAAAAAACATTTGGATGTAGATTCATTTTACAAGTTGACAAACACTCTCATCCATCCTGAGCATAGTCTTGGAAAGCTTGGTGGTAAAAGTTCCGGTTTGATTGTTGCTTCACACATTCTTTTAGATGCTGCGAAGAAAGAATCAAGTCTTAGTAATATAAAGACCCCTAAAACATGGTATGTCACAGCTGATGGGATCCTTGATTTTATGAAGTATAATAATCTTGAAGATATCATGGAGCAAAAATACAAAGATATCGGTTTAGTACGACAGGAGTATCCTTATGTGATCCATGTTTTTAAAAATTCTCCGTTCTCGTCAGAAATGATCAAGGAGCTTTCTAAGGCTTTAGATGATCTTGGTGATACACCTTTGGTCGTAAGGAGTTCCAGTTTACTTGAAGATAGGATGGGAACAGCTTTTGCTGGTAAATATAAAAGTCTCTTTGTTGCAAATCAGGGATCTAAAAAGAAAAGACTGACAGATCTTATGGACGCAATAGCTGAAGTTTATGCCTCCACTTTTGGTCCGGATCCGATCCAATATCGTATTGAGCATGGTCTTCTGGATTATAACGAACAAATGGGAATAATGATCCAGGAGGTTGTAGGAAAAAAAGTAGGTGATTACTTTTTCCCTGCTTTCGCGGGAGTTGCATTTAGCAATAACGAATATAGATGGTCAAGCAGGATCAAAAGAGAAGACGGTCTTATAAGATTTGTTCCCGGTTTAGGAACAAGAGCAGTTGATAGAACCAGTGACGATTACCCGATACTTATATCACCCGGGAATCCTGATCTAAGAGTAAATGTTTCAATTGATGAAACCATCCGTTATTCACCTAAGTGTATAGATTTAATTAATTTAAAGACAAAAAAATTCGAAACGAAATCAATAAATGAGTTAATCAAAGAATGTGGATCAGAATATCCAATTATAAATAAATTAGTATCAATAATTTCAGATAAGTATCTTCATCCACCAAGAAAGTTTGGAACTGACTACAAGAACGATAATTTTGTTTTTACTTTTGATGGACTATTATCAGATCAAAACTTCATCAAAGAAATTAATATGATTCTACGAACATTAAAGCAACAGTATGAGCATCCGGTTGATATAGAATTTGCTCACGATGGGGATAATCTCTACTTATTACAATGCAGACCTCAAAATCTGGGGTATGAATCAAAACCGATTAAATTTCCTGATGCTATCAATCCGGAAGATATTATATTTACTGCAAATAAATATGTATCTAATGGTCTTGTGCAGGGAGTTTCACATGTTGTATATGTTGACCCAATTGAATATAGTAACATTTCATCACTGGATGAACTCAAGAATGTAGGTAAAGCAGTAGGGTTATTGAATAAAATATTACCTAAAAGACAATTCATTTTGATGGGACCTGGCAGATGGGGCAGTAGAGGTGATATAAAATTAGGAGTAAGTGTTTCATACTCAGATATTAATAATTCAAGTATGCTGATTGAAATAGCCAGAAAAAACAAGAACTATGTACCTGATCTCTCCTTTGGAACACATTTTTTTCTTGATCTAGTAGAAGCCGGGATAAGTTATTTACCTTTATTTCCTGATAACAATGAAATAATATTTAATGAAGCATTTTTTACTGAAAATGAAAATGTTTTCACAAATTTTATTCCTCAATATTCTTCATTGGCAAATGTAATAAAAGTAATAGATGTGAACAACATAATGAAAGGCAAAGAAATACAGATATTTATGAATTCTGAGTCGGACAAAGCAATCGCACTAATCAGAGACGTTTCTGATCATTTTTCTGAAATAGGATTAAACAAAATTGAAGTGCTTGGCAAAAAAAGTAAAATTGACATTCATGATGAATGTCATTGGAAATGGAGATTAAGAGCTGTTGAGAAAATCGCTAAGACTTTAGATCCGGTTAAGTTTGGTGTTAAGGAGTTTTATATATTTGGAAGTGCAAAAAATGCAACATCTAAACCAGATAGTGATATTGACATATTAATTCATTTCAACGGCAGTGAAAAACAAAAAGAAAGCCTATTGACTTGGCTTGATGCTTGGAGTATTAGTTTAGGTTATTATAACTTTTTAAACACCGGTTATAAGATTGAAAATATTCTTGATATACATATTATTACTGATCAGGATATAGTAGATAAAAATAGCTATGCAATGAAAATTTCCGCCATTTCAGATTCAGCGAGGCCTTTACTTATCAAAAAAAAGTAGTAGAAATGTACTAAATTAATTCTCTTTCTATTGTAGATAGATCTTCAATTTGAAATCTTACTATTGAAAGTTCTTCGCCATCATGAGCGGCATTAAGCATAATTGTGTTCTCAATCTTATCTATATAGCTGCCGGTCAATCGTGTAGATTCATGAATATGACCATGAAGAGTTAGGTAGGGAGATCTTTTTTTGATAAATCTCTGTATAGCAATACTTCCAACATGAACATCAAGTGGAGCAGAATCGATTTTTTTCCCATCTAATGCGGCTCTATCAAGTTTGGTCTTGTAGGGGGGAGAATGAAAAAGGATTATAGTTCTGTTTAAATCTTTTTCTTGTATTAGTTCATCTAAATCATTTTTTATCGTTGAATATTTTTTTTCATAGTCACTTACTTCGAAAGTACGCGCGCCTTCTTCAGGACTGACACAACCCGGGTCGACATATCGTGATACATCATATTTTTCCCAATCTTTTAATCGAAAAGGAGATGGTGGGACGAAGGAATAACCATAAATTAAAAATCCATCTAGAGTTATACTTTTATTGTGTATGTATTCCCAGATACCAAGATCAGCATATTTAAATATTGTACTTTCAATTGATCTACCATCATCATTTCCTAAGATCAATACTATCTTCGGGTAACTATCCCCCATTTTATTTTTCAGATCGGTCAACCTAGCAATAAGATAATCTTCAAGAAAGTCAATATCATTCCATTCCTTTGAGAACAGGTTAGGTAAAATATCACCACCTAAGAATATTATTTTAGGAATTTCTTGTTTTATTATTTCAAATAATTTTTCATATCTTGATCTTTTCCCATGCAAGTCTGTAACAAATAAGCAGGATGTCATCTTGTCCTCATGATTAAAATAATTCAAATTGAAATTACAGTATAATTACAGCTTCGCTGGTTGCTCCATTAGCTTTAAGAAATAAATTCTTATCCAGTTTTACATGTCTTAGTAGATTGTTTTCATAAACACTATTGATATTGTTTAATTTCTCCATATCTATCTTGCCATCATTCAAATAAGGATTTATTGTCATATAAATTACTTTCAATAATGTGATATTCTGGAAAAAATGAGAACCTTGACTAGGGTCTATATGAAAATCTTTTAATCCATGTTCAATAATCACTTTAGCGTGAGATATTTGAGCCCATTTCACCGGTATTCCCAACCATGGATCTGAAGAACCCCATCTTCCCGGCCCGATGAGAACAAAGTGCTTATTCTCCTTAACGAATTTATCATTTATTTTCTCTAATTCTACCGCGATCTTTTCAGTATTAGCAGGATTGAAGTCCTCCGATCTGATATAAACAATATCAGTTATATCATCGATAATTCCATTTCCAAGTGCTGAGGTTGATATTATAGAAGCCCTTTTTGTCTCTTCATCAGATATTATTATATCACTATATTCTAAACCTTGAACAATAGGTCTGATCTGTAAAAAGTGGAATTGGTGCGGAATATCTTTATCAGTGCTTATCTTCATTGCGAATTCTATTTCAACTGGTGTGTTCATTTCTTCAGAACCAAGTTCTAAAATGTCTTTAAGTACTTCAGCAAGCGGTATCATTCCGTATTTAAGTATCGGTGCAAATGTCATCACTTTTTTTCCAATGTCCTGATTACCATCCCTGAGAACACCATTCTGAGCATCGTAAGTGGAACTTGTCATTTTAATAGAGTTATCATTAACTGCTTCATCTAAATCTAAATGAACAAGATTGTCGCTTTCATTAACCGAAGGAATAAATTTCTTATCCATATCCAAAGCATAAAATTTTTTCTGTGTATTTCTTAAAGCCATTTCAGCATTTGATAATTGGAGGATCTTTTTTGGATATTTTGGAGAAAATCTTAAAGATGTATTTCCATCAACTATTGTTTTTCCCAATCCAAGAGCTATATTCACGACACCTTCATCTGATCTCTCTTTGCCTACAGGATAAAAATTCAAAGACCTTGCAACACCGGATAATGATGGATAAAATCTTACGATATTATCAGCATTTGTAAATTTTTCACCACTGATTTCTTGAATAATAACTGACATTTTTTCCTCGTCAACAACATTGCAGGTTGCAGCCATATAATTTTTACTGAATTTGAAGAAAGTAGAGGCAAAAACTGATTTGATAGCTTGACAGAGTTCTTTTATTCGAATGTTTATATTAGAATTGTTATTTGAGATCATATATGTTGAATAGACACCTGCGAAAGGCTGAAAATATGAATCCTCTAATAAACTTGAAGACCTGATCGCAAGTGGTTTTCTAAGATAAGACAGAATACATTTAAGAGTTTCTTTTAGGTAAGGAGGCATATCTCCATCTAAGAAATATTTCAATATCTTCTCATCTGAATAATCCGATAAAGCAACTCCGTAGAGATCATTTAATTCCATAAAATCTTCAAAGACATCTGTTGAAATAATAATCGTTTTTGGTACACTTATTGTCAGGTTATCGTACTTAAATATCATATTATTTCTTTTAAGAAATGAATCGATAAATGCTAAACCTCTACCTTTCCCACCAAGAGATCCTTTTCCAATCCTTGCAAAACCGGTATAGTTATCAAAATGATCTTTATCGAATGTAGCGATTGTACCCCTGCCTGCATTTATTCTGTAGCTTTTAATAATATTGATCATAAAATTTCTAGTATCTTCTGTGCTCTTAAAATCGTTTTTCTTTTTATTTTTTACCAGATCTGCAAGTGTGAAAAGCGAACGAGCTTTAAACCATTTTGAAAAATGATTATTATAAGCATGATACTCGAATGAATTAAGAGAAATTATTTCAAGTTTGTGTTGCAAGCTTTTTAGATCCACGGCTCGTCCTATTTCAGAACCAGTATCAGGATCAATAAATATAAAGTCCCCGAATCCAAAATTTGTTCTTATATATTTTCTCAGTTCGTTTAATAATTTCTTTGAATTTTTATTGATAAAAGCAGCATTCATTGACTCAGATTCTTCTTTATGCTTAGATTGTGAAGATTGCAAAAGAATTGGAATGTCCTGATTTTCACTTCGGATAAAACGGCATAGCTTTAGTCCAGCTTCACTGTCATTTTTACCATCCTTAGAATATGAGATATCAGAAATTATCCCTAATATATTTTCCTTATACTTCTCGTACATATCCATTGCTTGTTCATAATTGTTTGCAAGAAGTATTTTAGGTCTAGCACGCATTCTCATTGTTTTTTGATGTTCATTCAAACCCTCTTTCATAAGCGAATGAGTTTGATTGAACAATATCTTATACATATTTGGCAAGTAACTTGAATAATATCTTATCGAATTTTCAACTAAAATAATAGCATAAGTTCCAACGTCTCTAACATCATGTTCAACGTTCATAGAATCTTCAATCAGTTTAACAATTGCCAATAGAATGCTTGAATCTCCTAACCAGGAGAATACATAATCAATATGGGAAAGATCTTTATTTGCAAGAAAATTAGATACTTCTCTGGAAAAATGTGTTAATACGACAATTGGAATTTCCGGATAAGCATCTTTGATCTTCTCGGAAAGTTCAAATGGTAAGATGTCACCTAAATTCACCATTGAAATTATGAGGTCAAATTCTTTCTCTTTCAGTTGTTCAAAAGCTTCTTCCTGATTAGAAACTTGAGTAAAAATAGGTGGATATCGTAGATTGATAGATACATATTCCTGAAATATTTGCTCATCTATTCTTCCATCCTCTTCAAGCATAAATTTATCATATTTACTACAGATCAGAAGAATATCATGTATTCTATTTTGCATAAGTTCACTGAAGGGCTCTTCTCTGAATTGTTGTTTATACAAAATGCTCTGTTCTTTTAATAGGTTAATATCTGTCATTTGGATTCCTGAATGTTTAGCAAGAGTTGTTTATTATAAGCTATAAAGCTAATACATTATTTGGCAATAAATCAAGATTAATATTTTAAGTTATTCAATTGCAAATTTATCACTTATTTTATATTTTTCTATTTCTTAAACATATTTATAAGGTTTTAGTATAAGTTAAGCAATTAATGGAATTTAAAATACAGGAAGTGAATTATTAATGCAGAATTATATTTTAGTGATCATTCCTACATATAATGAGATTGAAAATGTAGAGAAGATGATAACCACAGTTTTGAGTTTAGATAACAAGATAGATATATTGATCGTTGACGATAATTCCCCTGATAAAACAGGAGAGTTCGTAAAAACTGAATACTCAAAAGAGAAAAGAGTTAATTTAATTGAAAGAGCAGGGAAATTAGGCTTAGGAACTGCTTATATTGAAGGATTTAAGTTTGCTTTAGAAAAAAAATATGAATATATCATTGAAATGGATTGCGATTTCTCGCATGATCCTAAGGATGTGTTGAGATTGATAGATGCAGTGGAAGAGAATGACCTTGTAATAGGTTCTCGATATATTCAGGGAGTGAACGTAGTCAATTGGCCATTGAGAAGATTAATATTAAGTATGGGAGCTTCGTTGTATACAAGGATCATTACCGGTATGCCGATAAAAGATGCAACATCAGGTTTTAAATGCTTCAAAAGAAAAGTAATTGAGTCAATAAAATTAGATGAAATACATTCGAATGGATATTCTTTCCAAATAGAAATGCACTATAGAACATGGAAAAAAGGTTTTAAGATCAAAGAGATACCGATTGTTTTTACGGACAGGATAGATGGAGTCTCGAAAATGGGTAAGCATATTGTTCAGGAAGCAATATTTATGGTTTGGAAGTTAAGATTTCCAAAATTATTCGGAAAATCAAAGAAATAAAAAGTAAGAGTATATGGACCTATCAGTAGTAATAGTAAATTATAATGTTAAATATTTTTTAGAAAATACGATACTTTCGGTAAAACGAACTGCTTCAGATCTTTCTTATGAGATAATAGTTGTAGATAATGCTTCAAAAGATAAGAGTAAAGAATATATAACCTCGCGTTTCAGCGATATAACATATATTTACAATGAAGCGAACATTGGATTTGCAAAGGCTAATAATCAAGGATTAAAGATTGCAAAAGGGGATTATATACTTATCTTGAATCCTGATACAATAGTACAAGAAAGAACAATGAAATTATTGATAGATCATCTTAAAGCAAATCCGAAAACAGGTCTAGTTACCTGTAAAATAATCGGTCCGGAAGGAAATATAGATCATTCTTCTCACAGATCCTTTCCAACAGCCTGGAATTCATTTTGTCATATCTCAGGTCTTTCTAAACTATTCAGTAATTCTAAGATGTTTTCAGCATATAACCTTTTGTACATTGATGATGATATTGTATCTGAGGTAGATGCAGTTTCAGGTTCATTTATGCTCTTCAGAAGAGAAATTCTTGATAATGGAACATATATGCCTGAAGATTATTTTATGTATGGAGAAGATATTGATTTCTGTTATCAGATAAAGAAAATAGGTTATAATATTGAATATGTTCCTATAGGTGAAATAACACATTTTAGGGGGCAGAGCTCAAAAAAGGATAAGATAAAATTGAGAAAGTATTTCTATACTTCAATGAAAATATTTGTAAATAAGAATTATTCTTCAAGATATTCTATATTTTTTCAGATTATTCTAGAATTAGCAATATTTATTGCATATTTAATGTCAGTCGTTAAAATATTTTTAAATAAGTTCATGCTTCCTATAATAGATGTCGCTTCTTACTTCGGGGGATTGATCCTTGCGATAGCAGCATATACACCACTGATGAATATACTTGGTATCAATAAAGAAATCGGCTATTCATCAATACAATTGGAGATGTATTTAAGTGTTTCCATTATATATACTTTTATTATCATCTCTGTGTTTTTATTAAACAATGTATATACCAACATGAAACACTCATACAAGCAATTCTTAAAATCAATGTTCTTTATTTCATTAATAGTTATCAGTATTACTTTCTTTATGAAAAATGTAGCATTTTCCAGGGCTATTTTATTTTTAATGTTATTATTTAGTGGTTCATTAATGTTCTCTTGGAGAATATTTCTATTAAGAAAGATGAAGCTCTTCTTGAACAATACTTTGATAGTTGGTATTGATGATATTTCTAAATCTTTTGTCGATCTGGAAAATGAATTAGCTCAAGAAGGTATGACGATCACAGGATTTATAGATACTAATCACGAATATCTTGGCAAAAATGTAGGCAAATATGCAGTATTAGGAAATTTGAAATATCTGATTGATATAATGAGAGTAGAAGAAGTAAATTATGTAATATTTTCTCTCAAGAGTATTTCGCTACCTGAAATTATGAATTATAAAGAAATACTTAAAACACATAAGAAAAAATTTAAGATAATTCCTGATTTTGTAGAAGTGAAAAACGGTAAAATTCAATATCTAAATGTATCAGATTAAAAAATAGTAACATATCAGACTAGGAGAATATTATGGAATATTTAAAAAAAGCATTTAAATGGTTTGTAAAGACGACTATGACAGTAATAATAGTTTTCATAGTGTTATTTGTTTTAATAGCCATATTTATTTCTAAAATTTCATATGATCAGTTAAATGAGGGTAAAGTAGTAAAAAGGGATAGTTTTTTAGTTCTTTCATTCCCAAATGGGCTTCAAGAAAGTCCCAACGATAAAATAAATTTATTTTCAATAAATAATCTTAAAGATCTAAGTAAAAAACAATTAACATTTTATGAAGTATTGCAATCTATAAGCCAAGCTTCAAATGATAATAAGATCAAAGGTATTTTGCTAGACTTAGATTCCTGGGGCATATCCGGTGTCCATACCAAAGAGTTGTCAATAGCTATGACAAGGTTTAAATCAACAGGAAAGAAGATATACGCATATTCTAATGGGATGAATAAGTCGAATTATTTGGCAGCTATTTTTGCAGATGAGATAATAATGCCACCGTCCAACTCTTCAAGTTTACTTCTATCAGGATATAGTATATCAGTTCCTTATTACAAAGATCTTGAAAATAAACTTGGTATCAATGTAAATGTGATCCATATAGGTGATTTTAAAGGATCTGGTGAGAATTTTGCAAGATCAACTATGTCGAATAATTATAGAAACAGTATTACGAATCTATTAGATGCTAGACTTGAACTTTATATTGATGATGTTTCTACAAATAGAAAAATAGATAAAAACACATTCACTTCTTTATTATTGAATGGGGATCTAGCTTTTATTAATCCATTTGAAGCTGTAAAATTAAAACTGATAGATAAAACTCAGTCTTATGACGATTTTCTTGCTGAGAAAAATATCACTAAAAAACAGTTAGTGAACATTAATGATTATCCACCTAAGAATAATTATACTTTCTCAGATTCAAAGATAGCAGTTGTATTTGCAGAAGGTGCCATTGCAATGGGGAATGGTGGATCTGAATACATGGAAAATTCTATCTATCCTGAAAAATTCAGTAAAATATTTGATCAAATAGAGAAAGATAAAGATATAAAAGCTTTAGTTTTAAGAGTAAATTCTCCGGGAGGTTCTGCCCTTGCTTCAGAATTGATCCTACAGAAGATAAATAACTTAAAGAAGAAAATACCTGTTATCGTTTCTATGGGACCTGTTGCGGCATCAGGAGGGTACTATATATCCAGCTTTGCAGATAAAATATTCTTAGATAAATATTCAGTGACCGGATCTATCGGTGTTGTCGCGATTATACCTAATTTCAAGGGATTGATAGATAAGATCGGTATTAACTATGAAAAAATTGAGAAAGGGAAATATGCAAACCTATTTAATTTTACCGATTCTACATCTCAGGAAGAAATAGTCTTATTTAAGAAGATTATGACTGAGACTTATGTTGAATTCAAAGACAGAGTTTCTAAAGGTAGAAATATAACAACTGATGCTCTTGAAGAAATTGCTCAGGGCAAGATATGGACTGGTGATCAAGCAGTTGCAAATGGTTTAGCCGATGAGATCGGTGGTATTGAGAGAGCAATTGAGGAAGCTGCAAATATAGGAAGGATAAAAAATTACAGTGTTGAAATGTTTCCGAAGCCGAAAACATTTACAGAAATGTTGTTTGAAACTGAGATAGAAACTTCTGTTAATATTTTTAATGGGATTGAATCAAAAGAATTGAAAAGTAGTTTAAAATTGCTGGATAATTCTATAAAATATGCGAAGAAACCTATTTTACTGATGCCTTACACTTTAGAATAACTTAATACGGATGCTCTGCCCTAGTGTTGAGTAATTTAATATATTACATCCCAAAGGAATAAACCCGGTATATTAAATCGTTGATTTAATATATTACATCCCACAGAAACAACCCCTTCGGAGACATTGTTTTAGGAGCATAGATCCTATCTCTTTTATCCAGTATCTGCTGAATATCATCGATATTTAAGTTGCCTCTATTCATATCTATAAACGAGGATACTATTATTCTTACCATGTTGTGTAGGAATCTATTTCCATGGATCTCCATTACAACCTCATCTTCCTGCTGAAAGAATTTCAACTCAGTAATATCGCAAACATAGTGCTTAACTTCAGACTTTGCACTGCAGAATGATTGAAAATCTTTTTTTCCAATAAATATCTTTGCCCATGAATTAAATTGATCGATATTTACATTATGCGGGTGTATCAATGAATATCTATTTCTGAAAATATCGTGCGTACTTCGGATAAAATATCTGTAGATCCTTTTCTTAGCATCAAACCTTGAATTGAAATCTTCTGAGACTTCTTCAGATTTAAGTGCAAGGATATCTTTTGGTAGAAGATTGTTCAATGGATGCATTATCTTATCCGGTGGTATTGTACTGGAAGCTATTTTGAAATTAATTGTCTGTCGTTTAGCGTGAACACCAGAATCTGTTCTACCTGAGAATATAGTCAGTATTTTAGTATTGAAGATCTGAAATAAACATTTTTCAATTTCTTCCTGAACGGTTCTAACATTAGGCTGAATTTGTGAGCCGTGAAAATCAGTTCCATCATATTGTATTATCATTTTAATGTTCATTATGAATCCTATAATACTACTATTGCTGTTGAAATTACAATTAAAAAGTAATCTTTAAGTTCAAATCTTTTTCTTAGAAAAAAACTTCTTTGTTTTGAGAAAGAGAAACCATGACCACTAAAATATAGGTCAGTTTTTTTTGCCATATAAAAACTCTGTATAAAAAGTGTTCTTAGTATATCTATATTTTCGTTTATCTTGGATTTTAAATTATTACTTTTTTTAAATCCCCTGATCTTTCTGAGTCTTATTATATTTTTACCAATCTGAAATAATTCTGAAACAGATCTAATACCTAAAATGAATGAATACAGTATCTTTCTTGAATAAATTCGTAAAAATCTTGGTTTGATCTTACTTAGGTGTGAATCAAAATAATTCAATAAGTAATTGTAGTCTAAAAATTGGTTAAGAAAGGAACTGAATAAAAGCAAGATCGCTACTTTGATGATGTAAATCAATATATCTAGTGGAGTAAAATTAGATAGGATCATGAATAATAGAGAGAATAAAATGAATATTTTAAATTTCTTTAAAGGATCTAAAAAAAGTAAATAAAATAGATCGATCATTATTGTGAACGCACAGAATGATCCTAAAATAATTAAGTTGAAATATAATGTTTCTGAAAAAATTATCGAGAGCATTAATGATAAAATAACAAAGATCAAAGTAACAGGATTAATTTCAAGTTTATCCAGGATCTTTTTTTTACTGAACATTGATTAATCTAAACCTTCATATAGAAAAACTATTTTTTGTTGAAGTTGGTAATCAATATCTCTATTATTTTCATATAATGGTTTTAATAGTTCTTTTGCTTTAGTTATATTCCCTGCTTTTGAATAAGAATCTGCAGCTAAATATAAAGCTCTATCCTTGTGAAATCCATTATCTACAATTGCTGCGTTATTATAATATTTACCAGCTTTTTCTGCGAGTTTTGAATCATTAGTTTCAAACCATTTGTCAATGTAAAGTCCACCAAGAATATTGTTTGCAGCAAATTCAATTGGTCCGTGAACTGAGTTAGATCCCATGTTCTTTTCCAATAATGAGATTGCTTCATCTGTTTTACCTTCTCTTACGAATGCTTGAGCAGTTATTACCATAATATCTCCTGCTGCACCATAACCTGAATATTTCTCAATATAATTTGGTCCTAATTCAATAACTTTGGCATACTCTTTTTCTTGAAAAGCATTATTAACTTCATAAAGCTTATCAGATGCAATTATTTTTGTTTTAGCTACATTTGATTGATAAAAATTAACCACGATGACGATCACTGCTATTGAAGCAATCAAAGTATAGATCATGTTTTTATTTTTTTGCAAAAAATCAAATGTTTTTCCCATTTCTTCGTTTTCAGCTTTTCTTTTAAAGTCTATAGCCATTTTTTACTCCAATTACGTTTATTTCTTCGGGTTACCGGGGGATTTAATTCCTTCGGTTTTGTATTTATTAGTACTCCCGAGAGGAATTGAACCTCCGACCAATAGTTTAGGAAACTACTGCTCTATCCACTGAGCTACGGAAGCATTGGTTCATAAGGACCTATTTGAACTTTCTGAATATATAAAAAGCGATGTATAAAGTCAATGAAAAATCTTAGGTATCTTTAGTATATATATGGTTCTTTCAGCTTACTAAAACTTAGTTGATTGACTGAAAGGTCATAATATTCATCAGTCCATTTCTCAATATACCAAAAATTCCCATCGATCTTGATTATTTCAAAGGTAAAAATGCCCTTGACTGTAAAAGCTGTTGAAGAAGTATTTGTGAAAGTCATTGAATAGTCTAATTCTATACTCAAAAAATCTTGGGATTCGTTGTATGCATTATTTAATACAAGATTAATATCTGAAAAAGTTGAACCTGAATTTTTAATTCCTTCAATAAATAATTTTTCATTATCAATGCCCCAATCATCAAAAATATTTGGTTGAGAAATATCTTCTGCCTGAGTAAAAAAAGAATACGTTATATCTGGGTTTAATGGATCGATCAATATTGATTCGTATCCGATTTTATCCAAAGAAAGTAAGGAAGTCTTAAAATTTGTTACTAATTCTGATACAGATTCTGCAATATAAATATCTCCATCAGAGTTAGGATCCTCAGGTTCTCTGGTCGAGAAAATATCCGAACATGATATCAGTAACATAAAGCTTAAAAGTAATATTAAGTATTTTCTTGCCATGGAATGCTCTTTCTTTTATATTGGACATTCAAAATATATGCAAGATAGAAAAAAAGTACAATTAAAATTTATTTATCAACCAGGGAGTAAAGATGATATCATTCAAGAAAAAAGATAATCCTAAGGCAGGTTTAGATCTTTCGGTAGAGAAATTGGCATTAACAAATACAGTTACGATAGAGGCTTTAATACAGGTTTTGATCAAAAATAAGGTAGTTGAAGCGAATGATATTCTAGATGAGATCAAGAAGCTGCAAAAAAATACAAAAGTTATTAAAGATGAAGTAAAGTAATTATCAGGTCACACTGAGATTATCGAAGTGTAGTACCTGATAGAAAAGAAAAGTCTTATATTTCGATAAACTCAATATGACTATTTTTTATTTTCTATTTTCAAAAGCTTGTCTTAGGGTTATCTCATCGGTATATTCAATTTCTCCACCAACCGGTATTCCACTGGCCAATCGTGAAATTTTAACATCAGTAGCATTAAGTCTGTTTGAAATGTATAATGACGTGGAATCACCCTCAATTGAATGATTTAGACCAATAATAAGTTCAGAGATATTGTTTTCTTTTACTCTGTTAAAAAGTTCATCCAATCTTAATGCATTTGGTCCGATGCCATCTAATGGATTGAGCAATCCTCCCAAAACATGATACAAACCTTTATGAATATTTAATTTCTCAAACAAATACAGATCGTGAAAATTCTCTATAACGAGGATCGTGTCAGTATTTCTTGAAGCATCAGAGCAAACACTACAAACTGGATCTTCAGATAAATTGAAGCATACTTTGCATAGACCTAGTTTTTTCCGGGCTTCAATTATTGAATTAGCTGTAGATATAGCATTTTGTTCAGGAGTGTTTATTAAGTAATAAGCTATTCTTCTAGCTGATTTCTTTCCAATCCCAGGCAGCTTAGATATGTTGTTTATCAAATTTTCTAATATTTCGGACTGTGAGTTCATTTAAAATCCATTTCTTATGAAATGATAAATTTCTTGGATTTAAGCTTATTCTAAACTAAAATCCAGGTATTCTAAAATCCTGGGATCTTAAATCCGTCAGGTAATTTAGGAGCAACTTTAGACATTTCATCACCTGAAAGCTTGTCAGCTTCGTCAATAGCTTGATTAACAGCTGCTAAAACAAGATCTTCAAGTTCTTCAACATCATCAGGGTCTAAAATCGTAGGATCTATTTTGATCGATAAAAGTTTCTTTTTACCACTTAATCTAACTTTTACCATTCCACCACCTGCAGAACCTTCTATAACTTCTTTCTCTAACTGCTCTTGAGATTTTTGCATGTCGTCCTGCATTGTTTGAGCTTGTTTTAAAAGGGAGCTCATATCCATATTATTCATGTTTGCCATTTATAACTCCGGTATTTGCATTTTAATCAATAAATTTACAGTTGAATGGATCATCGAAAAGAAATTTTAGCTCAGGAGAAATTTCCAGTAATTCTTTCTTTTTTTCTTCCTGAGTTTTCTTATGATCATTTTTAATTTTTAGTATTCTTTCATTATCATTTACAATTTCTTCGTTGATCTTTAATTTTGTGTTTTTAACTCCGAAAAAAGAATTGAATTCATTTGTTATTTCTTTGATTTTTGTTTCACATAGATTTCGCTGGATCTTATGTTTAGGGTCAAATTTAATTTCTAATATATTATCATTTAGTACAACAGGCATAGAGTAATAAAGCATATTACCAATGTTAGGCATATTGTCTGAGACATTTTTGACGAAATTTTCCCATTTTATGATTACTGTAGAAATATTTAGTGTAGGAATTGTTGAATCTTCTTTTACCACTTTTGCAGGTGTTTCTTCTTGAACTACTCTCTCAGGAGCTATTTCTTCAATAACTTCATTAGCCGATTCAGAAATTTCTATTGGCTCAGGAGTTTTTTTTTTATCCTCTGGAACTACTTTAGAAACTTCGGTATTTATAACCGAACTATCTGATTTTGCTGGAATAGATATCTTTGACATTATTTCACCAATATCGATTGGGAAATCTCCAGATACAGCAGAAAGTTTATTTAAAATATCATCGATCTTAGAAACCGGGTCATAATGTAATATTTTTAATAAAATTATTTCAAAATCTATTCGTATGAAAGGTGAAGACTTTAATTTTGAGTTACTTTTACTGATAAGATCCAGGAAAAACAGGATATCTTTATCACTGTATATAGCACAATACTTCTTAAGCTTATTTATACTATCTGTTGTAAGGTCAATTAGGCTTTCATTATTTGTAGTTTGTATAATCAGCATATTCCTGAAAAATTCCAAGAGTCCCTTTATGTAAGAAACAAAATTAATTCCATCGGTGCTTATATTCTCAATATATTCTACCAGTTTACCTGTGTTTTTTTCATTAACTATATCCAGTAGATCAAAATATATATCAATTTTTGGAATGCCAAGAGCTTCAGAAGCTTGGTCTATAGTTATATTATTACCACAATAAGCAATTACTTGGTCAAGTATTGACTGAGAATCTCTTACAGAACCGTCACCTGATTTAGATATGAGAAGTAATGATTCTTCATCAATTTCAACTCCTTCAGCTGTACAAATATTCTTCAATGATTCTGAGTTGATTCCTGAAGAGACTCTTTTGAAATCATGCCTTTGACATCTTGATAAAATAGTAGCTGGAACTTCATTGATCTCTGTAGTAGCAAATATAAATATGGCATGTTCCGGTGGCTCTTCAAGTGTTTTCAATAAAGCATTGAAAGCTTGATTCGTAAGCATATGAACTTCATCAATGATATAGATCTTTTTTCTACATGAAGCAGGTGCAAATTTAATATCATCTCTTAGGTCTCTGATCTCATCAATACCTCTATTAGAAGCACCATCGATCTCTTTAACATCAAGACTATTTCCTAAGTCGATCTCTTTACAATTCTTACAAACTCCACATGGTTTCGGAGTAATTCCTGTTTCACAATTCAGAGCTTTAGCCAGGATACGGGACACTGTAGTTTTACCAACACCTCTTGGTCCTGTAAAAATATATGCATGATGAACTTTATTGTTATTAATTGCATTGATCAATGTTGTCGTAACATGCTCTTGACCGATCACATCTTCAAAGTTTAAAGGTCTGTATTTTCTTGCTATAACCAGATAGCTCATCAAGTGTCCTATTCGTCATTTATTTTAGGGAAAGAAAATATATAGATTCAAAGAAATAATTGCAACGAAAAAAGAATTATATAAACCCCTGTGACAATTCAAAAGTATATTAAATAGCCAAGTATGGTTTAATGGGCAAGTCGTTCGGACTGATAGATGATTACGACAGTGCCATTTTGCCAAAGTTGTAAAAGTTTACAACGGTCATGGCAAAAACCAGTGGTGATAAACTAGTTAAACTCTCCAAGTAACCATTGATATTTTGCCAATGTTGTGGGTCTGTAGTAGTTTTTTGCGTAACATCGGAACTTTCGACTCATAGGTTTGTTTTAATTATCACTCTTTACATTGGCACATTATTTACTCTTCATTGTTACTCAGTAACAGCTACAACATAATAAAATCTTTTATCACCTGAATAAGTTTGAGTCCAGTTTAATCCTTCAAATGTACCAAAAGAACTAATATCAGAATAATTACCGAAAGGTTCGTCAGCAGCATAAATTTTATAAGAAGATGCGTTGGACACTTCACCCCATGTAATTTCTACAGTTCCAGAGTTATATGACACATTAACATTATCAGGTATATTCAGATTACCATAAAAAAATGACTGCTCCGGTGCAAATTCAGAACCTGAAAAAGCATGATCAATAGCCTGAACACTCCAGTAATATTTACCGGATGGTAAATTATTGATAGTCCAGGAATTTCGTAAGTTTATATTACCCATGTTCACGATATTTCTATAGCCTGTAGAATCATTACTCATCGGGCTTTTAGCATAAAGGCTGTCAGATCTGATATAAAGGTTATAAGATAAACCGTTTTGAGGAGTTTCGGTGTCAGTAGCTTTATCCCATGATAAAGTTACGGTTGAATCAGCCTGCACTGCACTGAGATTTGACGGTGAAGTAGGGATCGTATTTGGAATGGAAGAGATGTTTTTATATATCTGAGTTAAATATCCTGATCCTGTATCACCGGTCATTAAAATATCAAGATCTCCATCATTATCATAATCCCCCCAAGCTGCAGAGCTCTTGTAAACTCCTGTCAGACCTGCATTTATATCTGTGAATATCCCTGAATCGTTCCGATAGATTGTTGCGCTTCCGGCTGAACCTGTATTGCCTGTACACAATAAATCTAAATCCCCATCACAATCATAATCCCCCCAAGCTGCAGAGCTGTAATCAACTGCAGTCAAACCTGCATTTATATCTGTGAATATCCCTGAATCGTTTCGATATATTCTTGAAATATCCAGTGTTCTTGTATCACCTGTATATACGATATCCAGATCTCCGTCGTTATCATAATCACCCCAGTCTATAGCTCCATAATAAACTGCAGGAAAACCTGCATTTATACCGGTAAAGACTCCGGAATCATTTCTGTATATATCCGAAACAGATACTATGCCTGTATTGCCGGATAATAGAATATCAAGATCGCCATCGTTATCATAGTCGCCCCAGTCGGCAGTACTGATACTCACACCCGGAAGTTCGGCATTTATATCTGTAAATACTCCTGAATCATTACGGTATATTATCGAAACATTTGTACTGCCTCTACTGCCTGCACACAATAAATCAAGATCTCCGTCATTATCGTAATCTCCCCAGGCAACAGCGCTGTACATAACTACAGTCAATCCTGCATTTATATCGGTAAATGTTCCTGAATCATTCCTGTATATTTTTGAAATTCTCAAACCATCTGAAAAACCGGTCAAAATGATATCCAGATCACCGTCATTATCATAATCTCCCCAGGCAGCTGATGCATAATAAACACCAGGCAATCCGGCATTTATATCAGTAAACACACCTGAATCGTTCCGATATATTGTTGCGCTACCTGCTGAACCGGTATTCCCGGTAATGATAAAATCCAGATCTCCGTCATTGTCGTAATCACCCCATTCTGCTGAGCCGTAATACGCATCAATCAGGTTCGCCGTAACCGGGAAAAATTGAGTGTATAAAGTTTTAACCAAAATAGCGTTACTGGTAATACCGATTCCCCCATTATTATAAGCTCTTACGCGATAGTAATAATCTGTAAATGATGACAATCCTGCAACATTAAAAAAAGTTACGTTGTTAACATCTCTATTTTGATATCCTGAAACATAATTCGTGAAACTGCTGTCTGTCGCAATATCAAGATAGTAACCTTTAGTACCGGAAGTAGTCTCCCAGTTAGCTGTAAAACTATAAACATCTACATCAGTTGCTTCTGTTGCTACTGTTGCAGGAGGAGGATCAATGCTCAAAATAAAACTTTGCTCCATTGAAAATTCAGAACCGGAAAAATTATTATCAACAGCCTGTACACTCCAGTAATATGTTCCGGGAAACATGTTTTTGATTTGATATGAATTGAGTAGGTTTGCATTTCCTAAACTTACGACTTTTCTATAACCTGTCTGGATATTGCTCATCGGGCTTTTTATAGCGCAATTTTGACTTAATGTCCCAATACAAAGATTGTAGGACAATCCGTTTTGAGGAGTCTCATTATCTGTAGATCTGTCCCATGAGAAAGTTATATCGCTGCCGTTGATATCTGCAGACAAATTTGAAGGTGAACTTGGGATTGTGTTAGATACCGGAGAGTTGTTCATGTATATTATTGAAACAGGTCCAAAATCTGAATCACCTGTAAGCAGAATATCAAGATCTCCGTCGTTATCATAATCACCCCAGGCAGCAGAACCATCAATTACTTCGAGCAATCCTGCATTTATATCGATAAAAACGCCTGACATATTATTATATATTATTGAAACAGGGCCCCAATTTGAATCACCTGTAAGCAGAATATCAAGATCACCGTCATTGTCGTAATCACCCCACGCAACTGAACTATAATACACTCCTGTTAGACCTGCATTTATATCGATAAAAAAACCTGACATATTATTATATATTATTGAAACAGGTCCAAAATCTGAATCACCTGTAAGCAGAATATCCAGATCTCCGTCGTTATCGTAATCTCCCCAGGCAGCAGAACCATCCATAACTCCGGGCAATCCGGCATTTATATCGGTAAAAACACCTGACATATTATTATATATTATTGAAACAGGTCTAAAATCTGACTCACCTGTAAGAAGCAGATCAAGATCACCGTCATTATCGAAATCTCCCCAGGCAGCAGAACCATCCATAACTCCGGGTAAGCCGGCGTTTAAATCCGTAAATACTCCTGAATCATTCCTGTATATTTTTGAAACAGCTGTCCATGTTTCATCAATACCAGTCAGTAAAATATCAAGATCACCATCATTGTCGTAATCACCCCAGACCACAGAGCTGTTGCTTACTCCTGTCAACACTGCTCCGATGTCAGTGAAAGTCTGGCATTGTAAAAATGAGCTAAAGAAGATTATTACTAACAAAATTATGTTTTTCATAAAAAACCTCATGAGTTATTTCAAAATTCTTTAAAAGTATTATAATGTGCCAATGTCATCAAACAAACCTTTTTTTAGAGCGAGAACCAAAACTACTATTGCCCACAACGCCCATGGCAAAAAGCAGTGATTCATCATTGATGTTTTGCCAATGTTAAGTGTTGTTCTAAAATCTTTTTTTCTTTTTATGGTAGGCTTTGAAATTGTTAAACAATTTCATATTCTAATAAATCTTGGATTTCATTTTCAAGTTGATCAAAATCAGATTTTAATTTATCAATCTTAATTAACTTTTCAGCGATTTGATCTTGCATTTCTTTTTTAACAATAC
>JAQICF010000174.1 GCA_027858795.1 Candidatus Delongbacteria bacterium
TTAAAGAGCAGATAAAAGATGGTGAAAATGGATTTATTATAGAAAATTCCACAAGTAAAAGTGTTGAAGATACAATAATAAAAGCCTATTCTCTTGATGAAAAAGAATATAGCAGGTTATGTGAAAATGCCTTATCTTCGAATAAGGCAGTTGCTTTGTCTGAAGTGTGTCAAGAATTGATAAACATTTATAAAAAAGAGAGCAAGCATGAATAAGAAAATAGCAATGATAGCATATACAATATTAAGTTTGGATTCAAGAGTTATAAGAGAAGCGAAAGCAGCCGTAGAAGGTGGATATCAAGTTGATTTCTATACATTGAATGAAACAGCCAAAGATAAAATCGACGGAGTTAACATTATTTACAGTAAGCAATGGCAATATAAGGGAAAAAATAAGTTTAAGTTTATTTTAAGTTATTTGCGTTTTTTCCTCTTCTGCTTTTTCAAATTAACGGCAAAATCATTTTCGAAGAATCGATACGATATAATACACGTTAATAATATGCCGAATTTTTTAATATTCTCAACCTTAATTGCAAAATTATTTGGTACAAAGATATTAATGGATGTTCACGATGTTATGCCTGAATTATTTGCCCAAAAATTTAATAAAAGAATTGATAGTTTTTTGATAAAATTATTATACTTGGAAGAAAGATATTCATTAAGGTTTGCTGATCATATTATATCAGTCAACAGTATGTGTACAGCTCGATTTAAAGAAAACAAGGTGAGAAATAAAGAATATACTGAAATTTTAAATGCCGCGGATGAAGAAGTATTTCTGCCAGTTGATAATAAAGAATTTTCAAAAGATTCTTTAAAAGTTATATATCCGGCCACTCTGGCGATAAAAAGAAATGGTATAGATTTTTTACTCAAAGTAATGGAAAAGATTAAGTTACTTAAAAAGTATAATATAAAATTGTCTATATTTGGTGGCGGAGAAGATGCAACTTTGCTAGCATCAATGATAAAAGAAAGAGATCTTGAGGAATATGTTTATTTCTCAGGTGGATTTGTTAATTATGATGTTTTAAATGCAGAACTAGAAAAGAGTACTGTTGGAATCATACCATTTCCAAGAGGATATTCTACAGATTTTCAATTGCCTGTTAAAATGCATGAATATTTTATTAAAAAGTTACCAGTTTTAGCTGCTGATGTAAAACTAATAAGAAACGATTTTAAAGATATTGTATTACTTTTTGAAGCAGAGAATGTCGATGACTGTGTTGAAAAATTAATCAAACTTTATAATAATATTGATATGTTACACAATTATTCTGAGAAAGGTCATAGGTACTACATCAACAACACTTGGACAATGTACAAAGGAATGTATATAAAATTATTGGATTCTCTATAAATGAATATTTATTCGGATGTTGAACTAATAGCCGTTTCAAAAATACATAAATCTGAACTTGGTGGTGCAGATTTTCTTTCAAGTTGTAGTACATTGTTCATAAGATATTTTTATAAAAATATTTTGAAGGACAAAAATAATCAGCTTTTCATTGTAGAAGAATCTAATAAAGTGGTTGGATTTGCATTTTTTACTCTAAAAAAAGATGTTTTATTCAAAAAATTCGTAAAAGATAATTTATTTAGGATCCTATTTTCCCCCTCTGCATTAATATCTCTTATAAAAACTATTTTTATAAGACAGAAGAAAACGCTTAGATATCAGTATGATAGCGATCTTGTATATATCGCTGTAAGAAGGGATTCCAGATCAAAAGGATATGCAAGGAAACTTCTAGAACATGTTGAAACATTTTGCTCAGATAACTCTCATGATAATTATTTTTTACAGGTATTTAAAGATAATACAAACGCAGTAAGGTTTTATGTAAAATATGGTTTTGAAGTTATAGAAGAGTATTCTGCCCGGAATAAAACTAAATTATTAATGAGGAAATCAATAAATATTGAATAAATTCATTAAAATAGATCCAATACACGATGAAAGATGGAATGCATTTATAAGTAAGAGTAAAGATGCTAATATGTTTCATTTGCCTGGTTGGTTAAAGACTTTGAAAGATCAATATGATTATTTAGTTTTTGCTTTTTGCTTGGAGAAAGACAACGAGATCGTAGCTGGTATCCCGTTCTGTGAGGTTAAAAGTTTATTAGGAAAGCGAAAATGGATATCCTTACCATTTTCTGATTTTGTACCTCCATTGTATTCTGAAGATAATAATCTCGAAGAACTCTTAAAATACGTAATTAAAGCATATAATGATGATGGGCAGGTTAAGAAATTAGAGATAAGATATCAGCTGGAAGTTCCTTCTGAGTTCAAAGCAAATGAAACTGATGTTCTATATCTCAGAGAGCTGGGAATGTCTAACGAGGATCTTTTAAGTTCTTTTAAGAAAAATCCTGTTCAAAGACCGATTAAGAAAGCAATAAAGTCAGGATTGACCTATGAAATAAAGAATGACATTAGTTCAATAGATGAATTTTACCGTATACACTTGATCACAAGAAAGAAACTCGGTGTTCCGATACAACCTAAGAAATTCTTTTATCATTTCTTTGAAAATATTACTAAGAAAGAAGATGGTTTTATTGTTATTGTCAAGAATGACAAAGGACTTGTTATAAGTGCAGGAATTTTAGCTGGATTAAACGGGAATATTTCGATCAAGTACAGTGCTTCAGACAGAGCTTATCTTAAGTTCAGACCGAACAATATTATGTTCTGGGCTACAATGGAACATGCAAATGATCTTGGATATAAAGTATATGATTTTGGAAAAACAGGGATAAAGCAGGAAAGTTTATGTCAGTTCAAATCTTTCTGGGGTACTGAGAGAAAAAAGCTCGA
>JAQICF010000180.1 GCA_027858795.1 Candidatus Delongbacteria bacterium
GAGCAGGAGAAGATCGCGGATTTTCTTTCTGATGTGGATTCTAAGATCGAAAAGCTTTCCCGCAAAAAAGATCTGATGTCGGAATACAAAAAAGGAGTCATGCAGAAGATTTTCTCGCAAGAGATCAGGTTTAAAGACACTTCGACTTCGCTCAGTGCAGGTTCAGACGGGTTAGATTATCCTGACTGGGAAGAGAAGAAGTTGGGGAAACTCACAACATTAATAACAAAAGGTACAACTCCAACAAGTGTTGGGCATAATTTTGTTGAAGAAGGTATAAATTTTATAAAAGCTGAAAATATAAGCAAAATTAATACTATTGATATTAGTGGTACTCCTAAAATAACGGAAGAATGTAATAATAAGCTGAGTAGATCTATTTTAAGAGAGAATGATATTTTATTTTCAATTGCTGGTACGCTTGGAAGGACTGTAATTGTTAAAAAAGAACATTTACCTGCTAACACGAACCAAGCACTTTCTATTATTAGATTGAAAGAGTCAGTAAATTTAGGATTTATGTATTACTCTTTGATTTTAGAAGATGTAACTAAACATATAAATAAAATATTATCTGTTGGTGCACAACCAAACTTAAATCTACAACAAATTGGAAATTTTAAAATCCAATTTCCAAGTGTTGAAGAGCAAAAAAAGATCGCAGAATTTTTAACGAATTTAGATAAAAAGATTGAGAATATAGATACAGAATTAAAAGCAGTGAAAGAGTTTAAGAAGGGTTTGTTGCAAACGATGTTTGTTTAAGTCGTTGGGTATGAGGTATGAAGTATAAAGTATGAGTTGGTTCGTTGCAGCGCGGAACTAAAGAAAAGACGGACTGCTGCAGGGAATGTTTTTTTAGGGGATTGATTATTTATACAGTAAGTATTATATTTTATCCTATCTATCCAATTATCAGGAGTCAGCGATGAAAAACAATATTGTGGATATTAGTGAAGTGAATATATGGGAAGAGAGAGCAGATTTCATAGATGATAGTACTTTACTTAAATGGACGATAAGTACATCTCATTTTCAATATTTGGCTAGCAAGATTAGTATGCAAGGGGCTTTATTGCTTGTAGGTCCAAGAGGTTCGGGAAAAACACATATAATGAGATATGTGTTTCAAGATTGTAGATCAAATAAAAAGAAACCATTACCAATATATGTTACATTTGGTCAATATTTTAAACTTGAACCGCTTATAACGAAGAAAGCTAATGCTCAAATTATATTTCATGTATGGGTATTATTAAAAATAATAAAAGGTTTGAAATTCGTTGAATCAGATGGAATAGAAAACAATATAACCGATTATTTAGCAGAAAATGATATTTATTTTGAGGAAATTGAAGTTTTTATAGATAATGCCGAAAAAGGAATGTACGAAAGCAATGGTATATCAGAAAAACTTTTAGAAAAAGTTACAATAAATTTAGTACAAAAGTTAATTCGATTAGTAATGGAAAACATGAAGAGGAGTAGATGTATACTTTTATTAGATGATGCTGCTCTAACTCTAACACCTGAATATTTAATTGAGTTTTTCGATGTGGTAAGAAGTATAAAAGCAAGAGATATAGCACCTAAAGTATCAGTTTATCCCGGAACAACTGAATACGGACCAAGGTTTCATGTCCAGCAGGATGCTATAACTCTAGATATCTGGAAAATTGATGATTCAGAACAAATAAAGTTAATGCAGGAAATATTTAATAAAAGATTAAAAGAGAAAGCAGATGGTATAAACAAAGATATTGTTAAGATATTTATGTTTGCTGCTTTTGGCATACCGAGGGCATTTATTACATTGGTCCACTCTTATATTGAATCAGATATTCAGAATTCTCAAAGGAAATATAATCAAATAATTAAAAATCAAGCAACTTATCTTGAAAATGAATATTCATCAATAGCACAGAAATTGGAACAGTATAAGGATATTATTGATATAGGGAAGAAATTTTTTAATTCAATTGTTAATAATATTTCTGCACTTAATAAAAAACTAAAATTAACAAAACAGGTAGTTTATGGCTTAAAGAAGAATGATTCAGAATCAACTCTAGAAAAAAGAATGATTCAATTTCTAATTGAAGCGGGTCTGTTATATCCAATTGGGGAAGTAAGTCATGGGACGGACAGAGTATACAAAAGGTATGTGCCACATACTCTATTTCTCCTAAATTCAAAAGCTTTTAGTAAAACAAGAGGATTTAATTCGAGCGAAATTATAAAAAATATGAATCTAAATTCTGAAAAGCACCCATTAAGAGACGATATTGAAGGGTTGCTAACAAAAGAAGAAATCGAATCTATTAAGCTTAATTTGCCACCATGTACCTCTTGTGGTACATCTAGAATAGCTGAATCACAGAAGTTTTGTCATAGTTGTGGTAATGAATTAGTTAATGAATCAAAGTTTCAAAAATGTATGAAAATAAAAATTAAAGATTTACCATTGACAGAATGGAGAATAAATAAAATAACAGAAGAGACCGAATTAAAAACAATTGGAGATATTTATAGTCATATCCAACCAGCCTCAGAACTACAGAAAGCTAAAGGGATTGGTAAAAAAAGATCATCTGATACATACGAAAAAGTACTTAGGTATATTGAGGAGTTTTTATCTTGAGTAAAAAGAAGAAGAAAATTACAATTAATTTGGAAATTAATAAACCAGCAAGTACATTAAATCTCGAAACGAAATCATTTATGCAAGATGATTCAAGTAGTGATAAATCTTCAATAGATCTATTCTGGGATAATGTTGTTGAACTTAATAAATTATTAGGTAATATTACTTCAAATAATGCTATAGGGATTTTGCTATTGCTTGGTTATGTGTCTGCGGTTGAAGGTTATTTCAGGTCTATTCTTTCAGAAATAATTAACATCCACCCAAATTCAAGAAAATTGAATTTAAAACATAATATTTCTTATGGTGCTGCACTTTTTACAAAATCAGATGAAGTGTTATCTAAATTTTTATTTGAAGAAGCTGTTTTTGCGAGTAAAGATAATATATATGATACAATAAAAAAACATCTAGGAATTACTAAGGGGGACTTAAGTAACGAGTTTTTAAAAACAGTGGATGATTTTGAAAAGGTGTGCCAATTAAGGCATTGTGCAGTTCATCGTTTTGGTATTTTGGGAGTGAAAAATGCTATCAAATTAGATTATGATGATCATATAAATAAAATTGGAAAGTTTATCAAACTAGATACTGGAAATTTAGATGATATAAGTGCAGTTTGTACAAACCTTGTCAAAGTTGCTAATAATAATTTATATGAATGTATACTTGCACAAACAGTAAATGGAAAAAATGGATATGAGTGGAAATGGGATTTACGGAAGAAAGACGATAAAATGATTTTTGAAAAGTATCACATGATATTTTATTCACAATATTTTTCAAATTTGGATAAGTATAGTTTAAAAAAGCAATTTCATTTATTTAGAGACAAATTCAATGACAGATAAACTTGGAAGATATTATACTGAGGATAGGATTTCAAAATTACTAGTCTCAAGCTTCTTAAAGAAGAACCCAAAAATAATATTTGAGCTTGGTGTTGGACGTGGATCTTTAATTAAGGCAGCATATAAAAGATGGCGAGATGCTAGCTTCGTAGCCTACGATGTAGATTCAACTAATTTTTCTTATGTGAAAAATAAAATTGAACATATATCAATTCATCGATCAAATTGTCTAGAGGATCCTGCTGATGAATTAGAATCAGAGATTGGAGTTGATATTGCAGTGTGTAATCCTCCGTTTAAAAAATTAAAAAAGAAATTGCCACAACATGAAAAACTTTTATTAGATACAGGCTTCAATTTAACAAATTCAATAAAGGAAATAACTACTGATATTATCTTTTTAGTAAAGAATCTAAGATTACTATCACCAGATGGAGAATTAGGAATAATTCTTCCAGATACATTGCTGACTGGGGATAAATATAAGAAGTTCAGGCAGGATTTGGTTAGAAACTCAACGATAAAAAGTATTATACAATTACCACCAAAAATATTTAAGAAAACTGAAGCTTTAACTCATATTGTTACTTTAAAAAACAAAAAAACAAAGAGCTACAAAGTTCCTTTAAAATTATCAAATAAACAGGGGATAATAACATCTCAATTAGTAATAGACTCAAAAGATTTAATTGAAAGAATGGATTTTAACTATTTTAAAATGAAAAAAAGAATTAAATGCAATGGAAGGAGTCTAAGCGAGTTAGGTGCAGAAATTTTCCGTGGCGCACTTTCAAAAGCAAAATTGAAGGAAGTGTTAGGAGTAAACAATTTTTTTCATTTAAGTGATTTTGATAACAAAAAATTTAACACAAAAAAAGAGTATAAAACAATTTCCAAATATGCAATAAAAGGTGACATTATCATATCTAGAATTGGTAAAAGATCACTAGGGAAAATTACTTATATTGAGACAGGTAGTATTGAAATAAGTGATTGTGTCTTTGTAATAAGAATAGAATCTCACTATAGAAAAAGTGTTTTAAAAGCTTTGAAGTCTAAATATGGCAAAGACTGGGTAAAAGCAAAAGCCCATGGAGTATGCTCACAATTTATAACAAAAAGTGATTTGCTATCATTTAAGGTGCCAGGCACTTAATAATTAATTGTTAATGATATATAGTTAATTAGAACATAAGCTTCAATTATCAAGTGTCTGTAATAAAAAGAACTCACCATGACAACTCAAAGCGAACAAATACTTGAAAACGGGTAAAGATAGCGATTAGCTATAAGCTGTAAGCTATTAGGTGGCTCATGGATTCGCTGGGTTTGGGGAGAAGCAATTTACAATGGACAATTTACAATTAAAAGATAGATGGAGATAAATCGGAAATCCCGATTATTCTTTCAAAAGGTCATTATATAACCAAATGCACCAATATACAAGAACACCACGAACGTAGGGGAAGGCTTTTAACTGTTCTATTTACATCATGTTAGTTATATCATTGATACAACTAACTTTACGCCTTCCCGCATCGCATTCATCATTCGACCCCGAAACATAAAAGAAAGATTCTGAATTCCCGATAAATCGGGACAAGCCGAGTTCTGGATGACGGATGGAAAGAAAGGGAAAATTTTCTAACTTCTAATTTACGAAAGCACCTACGGGGGCTTTTTTTTATTAATAAAGTCACAAAAAAAATACCAAAAGGTCATTATTTGACACTTTGCTCTTCGTATCTTGCGTATAGAAAAAAAATTACGCAGGGAATGACAATGTTAAAAGCAAATGAAATTGAAAAATTCAATGAATTGAACTTAAAAGAAAGAATATTTACAATTCGTGGATTTCAGGTAATGCTGGATTCGGAGCTAGCTGAGCTTTACGAAGTAGAGACGAAAGTTTTAAATCAGGCAGTAAAAAGAAATAAACAAAGGTTTCCAGATCATTACCGTTTCCAACTACTAGAAAATGAAAAAAATGAACTGGTCACAAATTGTGACCGCTTAAGCAAAGCAGATAAATCTTTAAGGTCACAATTTGTGACCTTAGAAAACCTACGAGGTAAGCATAGTAAATATCTTCCTTATGTCTTTACAGAACAAGGAGTAGCAATGCTGTCTGCAGTACTCAGAAGCCAGGTTGCAATTACAATAAGCATACAGATAGTTGATGCCTTTATAGAAATGCGCAAATTTATTAATTCGAATGCTCAAATATTTCAAAGGTTAGACAGAATAGAAGTAAAACAGGTAGAAACTAATCATAAATTTGACAAAGTATTCTCAGCACTTGAAACTCATGAAGATATCCCTAAACAGAGAATATTCTTCGATGGTCAGGTATTCGATGCACATAAATTCGTATCTGATCTGTTTTCAAGTGTGAAGAAATCGATAGTGATTATAGATAATTACATTGATGTGACAATAATTGCTTACTTATCCCAGCTTCCAAAGAACATTAAAGTTAAAATTATAACAAGTACGATTTCAATAAAACTAAAACTTGATTTAGAAAAGTTTGCCAATCAACACTTTCCGATTGAAATTAAAATATTTAAAAAATCTCATGATAGATTTGTTATTATTGATGATAAAGATGTATATCACTTAGGTGCATCGTTAAAAGATCTTGGAAAGAAGTGGTTTGCATTTTCAAAGATGGATAAAGTAGCATTAGATATCCTTAATAAAATTGAGCAGATTTAGCCCTTTACAATTAAAGTCAGATTATAATTCAGATACCTTCAGGCAATCAATTAGCCAGACACTGTCTGTCCAATTAGAAAATTACCAAAAAAAATATAAAAATATTTTACCTGATGCAGACACTCTAAAAGAATTAATGAAATGAATTATGTCAAAATATTACTCTCATTTTAGCACATTCAAAATGTTATATTGTTCAATGAATCTATAAGCAAATTATTATCTAAAAGATTCTTTTAATTATTGAAGTTGAATAACTATTCATTTATAGGTATATTCTATAATTATGACAACATAAAATAAAATTAGAAGTCAGAAATTAGAAGTTAAGTCAAAAGAGCAAACCATGACTACACAAAGCGAGCAAATACTTGAAAACGGGTAAAGATAGGTATGAAGTATGAGGTATAAGGTATGAGGTGGCTCATGGATTCGCTGGGTTTGGGGAGAAGCAATTGACAGTTGACAATGGACAATGGACAATTTACAATTAAAAGATTCGAACCCTTGATCTCTAGGTAAGAAATTAAGGTTAAAACCTGAAAGACAAGCAATAAAAATAAGGGTATATCCTGAAAAATATCTTGACAAATTACGGTTATAACCTTAAATTAAGCATAAGGATAAATTGGAGGTAGTCTTATGTTGAAAAGAAAAATAATAATTGACCAACTTGATTATCGTATTGATAAGCTTAAAGAGTTTGGTAGTATCTCAGAACCTCAAAGTGGATGGGTGAATTCTATCAGATTAGCTTTGAATATGACTCTAAATCAATTAGGAAGATTATTGTCAATTAAACTACAATCTGTAAAAGAGATCGAGCAAAGAGAAGTCGAAGGTTCGATTACTTTAAACAAGCTTAAGAAATTTGCAGATGCTTTAGATATGAAATTCGTTTATGGGTTTATTCCAAATGACGGTTCCTTAAATGAGATGATCGAGAAAAAAGCTGAAGAAAAAGCTAGAGAGATAGTTGCTCGTACATCTGTTAATATGAATCTAGAAGATCAAAAGAATTCCAAATCAAGATTAGAAAAGGCTGTAAAAGAAAGAGCTGAAGAGATCAAAAGGGAGATGCCAAAATATTTATGGGATTAGAACTGAGTTATGAAAACGGACAGACTCCGATCTCGGAGGAGGAAAAAGAAGGTCTGTTGATCAAGACCATCTCCACCAAAGGTGAATTGGACGAATTTGAACAGAACAATATTGAAGAAGCTGTTGTCTGGACATTGAGAAGGAAATTCAAGCTTGATCAAATACTGTCAGAAAAGTTCATTTGTGAAGTACATAAAAAAATGTTCTCTGATGTCTGGGGCTGGGCTGGTAAATTCAGAAAAACCGATAAAAATATTGGTGTAGATAAATTTCAGATTGCAATAGATTTGAGATATTTATTTGATAATTGTAAATATTGGATAGAAAATAAAACATATCCAGAGGATGAGATAGCTGTAAGGTTCAAGCACAGAATAGTCAAGATACATCCATTTCCTAACGGTAACGGAAGACATTCAAGATTATGCGGAGATATACTGATCTCTCATTTTTTCAAAAGACCAGTATTTACTTGGGGACATAAGAGTTTAACACCCAAAAGTAAAACTAGAGATATATACATTAATGCAGTTAAAGCAGCAGATCATGATGATATAAAACCGTTATTAGATTTCGCAAGAAGTTAGAAATTGATTGAGAATGTAGAATGTAGGGGCACAATATCTTGTGCCCGAAATGGAATAAGGGTTCAAAATGTTGAACCCGTACGGGAAGAATCAAAAGATTTCCCCGATAATACATAAGAAAACCATGAACGTAGGGGAAGGCTCCTACGCCTTCCCGGGTGCGAAATAAAACAAATAGATAGAGATATGTTATGAAAAATAAAAAGAAATTACCGGATAATCAGATAACTGTTTACGAAACAACAGATGGTAAGATCAATATTGAAGTATTATATCAAGATGAAAACATCTGGCTTTCTCAGAAACAAATGGCTGAGCTTTTTGATGTAGACAGAAGTGTAGTAACAAAACATCTAAAGAATATATTTACAAGTAATGAATTAGACGAAAGTTCAGTATGTGCAAATTTTGCACATACTGCCGAAGACGGTAAAACATATAATACAAATTATTACTCCCTTGAAGCAATTATAGCCGTTGGATACCGTGTCAACTCTGATCGTGGTACTCAGTTCAGACAATGGGCCATTACCATATTAAAAGAATATATTCACAAAGGTTTTGCATTGGATAGTGACCGTTTCAAATACGGTAGTCGCTTCAGTGCCAGATATTTTGATGATCTTCTTGAAGAAATCAGGGATATTAGATCAAGTGAAAGAATGATCTATCAAAAAATTACAGATATTTATGCAACATCAATAGATTATACACCCAAAGCAGAAGTAACTAAAACTTTCTTTGCAACAGTTCAAAATAAGTTGCATTTCGCAATAACAGGACAAACTGCTGCAGAAATAATTTCAGATAGAGCTGATAGTAAGAAGTCAAATATGGGATTAACTTCCTGGAGAAAGTCTCCAACAGGGAAAGTTATGCCCAATGATGTTACTGTCGCTAAAAACTACTTAAATAAAGACGAATTGGATCATTTAAACCGAATCGTAACTATGTATCTTGATTTTGCTGAACTACAGACGATAAGAAATAAACCAATGTATATGAAAGACTGGGTTGTGAGGCTCAATGCATTCTTAAAATTCAGTGAGTATGAAATTTTAAACGATGCAGGAAAAGTCAGCCATGAAGTCGCTATCGAACTAGCCAAAAAAGAATATGAAGAATTCAGGAAAGAACAGGACAAAAATTATCTCTCTGATTTTGATATACAATTAAAATTACTCGAAGAAGAAAGAGCAAAGTATGGAGATAAAAAATAATGACAACGCAAAGCGAACAAATACTTAAAAACGGGTGAAGATAGGTATGAAGTATAAGGTATGAGGTATGAAGTGGCTCATGGATTCGCTGGGTTTGGGGAGAAATAATTTACAATTGACAATGGACAATTTACAATGAAAGTCAAAAGATCCCCCCGATAATGGATTACACACCAAGAACTGTAAGGTTGAACCCATGTGTTCAACCGGAAGGGGGAAGGATAAAAAGATGAATATCCAATAATGGAAAAGGACAGATTTATGAAAAAGAAAAATCAGATAATCCCGAACAACTCATTTACAGAGTTCATTTTGTATACATCTCCTAACGGGAAAGTAAAGTTTGAAGTATTTCTTCGAGATGAAAATATATGGCTAACACAAGCCAAGATCGCTGAACTTTTTGGGATTGATAGAAGTGTAGTGACAAAACATTTATCCAATATTTATAAAGAAAATGAACTTGATAAGGATTCAACATGTGCAAAAATTGCACATGTTCAATTAGAAGGTACTAGAAACGTAAATAGAAATATCGAATACTACAATCTAGATGCAATTATATCCGTAGGTTATCGAGTTAACTCAAACCTTGCAACTCAATTCAGAATATGGGCAACCGAAAGATTAAAGGAATATATCATCAAGGGTTTCACTATGGATGATGAACGATTGAAAAATCCTCAATATACTTTTGGTAAGGATTATTTTGAAGAACAATTAGCCAGAATAAGAGACATTCGATCAAGTGAAAGAAGATTCTATCAGAAAATAACTGATATTTATGCTCAATGCAGTGCTGATTACAATAAAGATAGCGAAGCAACCAAAGAATTTTTTGCAAAGGTACAGAATAAATTACATTGGGCAATTACTAAGCAAACAGCTGCGGAGATAATACATACGAGAGCTGACGGAAAGAAAAATAACATGGGGCTTACAAATTGGAAAAACTCTCCCAAAGGAGCAATTCGTAAAACTGATGTAAGCATTGCAAAGAATTATTTGAATGAGAATGAATTAGAAAACTTAAATAGAATAGTTACGATGTATCTGGATTATGCTGATCTTCAAGCACAAAATCTAAAAGTAATGTATATGAAAGACTGGATAATGAAATTGGACGGCTTTCTTCAATTCAATGAAAAAGAAATATTGCATGATGCAGGAAAAGTAACTGCAGAGATCGCTAAAATTTTTGCAGAGAGTGAATTAAAAAAATACAAAGTAAGCCAAGATAAATTGCTTTCTTCTGACTTTGATAATATGGTAAAAGAAATAATCGCAAAGTATGAGAGTAAAAGATAGTGGCAAGTGCCAGTTATCAGTTGCCAGTAGGGGCACTATATCTTGTGCCCGGAAGGGAATAAGGGTTCAAAATGTCAAGTAAAACACGTAAAAAACTTGACAAAAGAAAAAGAAATGATTACCTTAGAAGTAAGGAATAGAGAGGTATAAAATGAGAACAGCTCAATCAATATATCAGATGATCAATACATTTGAACCTGGCAAAGTTTTTGGCTATGACAGTTTAAAATTACAATCAGATCAGTTTGTCGCTGCAGCAAAAGCTTTACAAAGATTAAAGAATAAAGGCGTTATTAAAAGCATATCAAAGGGTAAGTTCTATAAACCGGTAAAGTCAATATTTGGTGAATTAAAACCATCAGAGGATGAGATTTTGAAATTATATATGATGAAAAATAATAAGAGAGTATCATATATTACCGGAGTATCACTATTCAATAGTATGATGTTAACAACTCAGATCCCGAATATTATAAGAATTGCAAGTTATGATAAAAGAATTTCCTGTGACACAGGTACTATAAAAATAAAACCTGCGAAGAGCTATATTGAGGTAACAGATGATAATTACAAACTCCTTCAGCTTTTAGATGTTTTAAAGGATTTTAATAAAATTCCTGATCTTGATAGGAAATCAGGTACAGTATTAATTATTTCTAGGTTTCGTAAACTTTCAAAAGAATCAGTTAAAGAAATTATTAAATATTCTATTAAATATCCTCCAAGAGTTCGGGCTTTCCTTGGTTCAATTTTAGAATATCTCGGATATAATGATGATATCCGAAAATTAAAAAAGAGTATCAGTCCGTTATCTGAATATAGCATCATAATCAATAAGGAAATATTACCTACAGCTAATAAATGGAATATAAAATGAAACTACACGAAAATAAAGAATTATTTAATCAGGCAATAGTAGCTACAACTCAGTTAAAGAAAATACCTGAGAGTTATGTAGAAAAAGATTACTGGATTACATATGTACTGAAACACATATTCTCTTCAGAATTGTCAGATGAGGCTGTTTTTAAAGGAGGAACATCTTTAGAAAAATGTTATAATTTAATAGAAAGATTTTCTGAAGATATTGATATCGTAGTTATGAGGAAAAGTAATGAAACAGATTCCCAGTTAACAAAAAAGATACGACAGATCAGTAACATGATCAAAAATATAATACCTGAAATCGTAATTGAGGGTGTTACCAATAAAAAAGGTAAGATCAGAAAAACTGCACATAATTATGCTAAATTGTATGAAAGTGATTACGGAGAAGTAAAAGACAATATTATTCTTGAAGTTACCTGGTTTGGAAACGCTGAACCCTATGTAACGAAGAAAGTAAGTTGTTATATTGAAGAGATGATGAGAAAAACAGGACAAATTGAATATATTGACAAATATGAGCTTAATTCATTTACAGTTCAAGCACTTAGTGTAAATAGAACATTCTGTGAAAAAATAATGAGTTTGGTAAGATTTTCAAGACAAGATAAACCTTATGTTGACCTTGGTTTAAAAGTCAGACACATTTATGATCTGTATATGATGCTGAAGGATAAAAGTATTTTATCTTTTTTCAATAGCAAAAACTTTGATACTATGATCCAGAATGTAGGGAGGGAGGATATGATAAGTTTTAATAACAATAATGAATGGTTGAATGAACATCCATCTAAGGCAATTATTTTTGATGATCCTGAAAGTACATGGGAAAGAATAAAAGCACCATATAATGAAAC
>JAQICF010000186.1 GCA_027858795.1 Candidatus Delongbacteria bacterium
GAGCAGGAGAAGATCGCGGATTTTCTTTCTGATGTGGATTCTAAGATCGAAAAGCTTTCCCGCAAAAAAGATCTGATGTCGGAATACAAAAAAGGAGTCATGCAGAAGATTTTCTCGCAGGAGATCAGGTTTAAAGATGATAATGGAAATGATTATCCTGACTGGGAAAAGAAGAAGCTGGGGGATGTTTGTGACCAACCAATGTATGGAATGAATAGTGCTGCAATTGAATTTGATGGAATACATAAATATATACGAATAACTGATATTGATGAGGGAACAAGAACATATAAACCAAATCCACTGACTTCGCCTAATGGCAATATTGAAGAAAAGTATAAACTGAAAGAAGGTGATATTTTATTTACAAGAACAGGAGCAAGTGTAGGTAAAAGTTATCTTTATGATAAATTTGAGGGTGATTTATATTTTGCAGGATTTTTAATAAAATTCTCTGTAACAAAAGCAAATCCATATTTTGTCTATGTGCAAACTACATTGAAAGAATATGATAAATGGGTATTACTAATGTCTATGAGATCAGGTCAGCCTGGTATTAATTCGAAAGAATACAGTCTTTTGAATGTCAAATTGCCTTGCTTAGAAGAGCAAAAAAAGATCGCGGAATTTTTAACGAATTTAGATAAAAAGATTGAGATTATAGATACAGAATTAAATGCAGTGAAAGAGTTCAAGAAAGGTTTGTTACAAACGATGTTTGTTTAAGTCGTTGGGTATGAGGTATCAAGTATAAGGTATGAGTTGGTTCGTTGCAGCGCAGAACTAAAGATAAAAGACGGACTGCTGCAGAAAATGTTTGTGTAGGAGGGTAGATGGAAAAGAAAGTTCTATTGAAGGAATTAAAGGGACAATTAAATGATTTATATTGGTACAGAGACCATTTGTGTTATAATGAATTAGAAAATTTTAACAGATATAAGAATGAATTACTTGAATTATTTAATGAAAATCAAAGATTAAGACTAAATAGAATTGAATTTTATGGTTTTAATGATCCTGATTTTAATGAATTAGATCCTGTTGCTCCTTTTCAGCACGGTTTTAAACAAGCTGAAGTTTTAATTAAAGATGCAATATTTAAAATTGAATTTGACAGAAGTAATCCTTCTGATTTAAAAAAGATTAAGCTTTTAGAGGCTAGAATAAACAATATTGAGTTCGAAACGGAGTTATCTGTGTTTGTTTGTGGTGAACCAGATAATCATTTCCCGTATAAGAGTTCATTTTTTCTTACTCGTTTTTTTAAAGATTTAGGTATGAATTACGAACATGATGGTTCAACTAGAAGGTATTGGGTAAAAGATGTATTACTCCAACTTTCAATTAAAGAAATATCACTTATAATTGAAAAAGGTTTATTTAGTATTCGTGAATTTAAAAGAATTGCAAAAGATAACAATGCTGATTATAAAACCGAATATAATGAAGCAATAACAGAATTTAAGATTTTTTTTGAGGAAAGTTTAGTTACAGAAACTGGAGTAGATTTATCATTTCTTTTAGATTTAAATGTAAATATAGAATTATTATTTGATAATAAAAGAAAAACAAAAGACAATGAACTAGATAAGTTGATTCAAGAGTCTAAAGATAGATTTTTTAATCCAAATGATAAACAAATTGCTTTAGAAAAACTATGGGATGCATTTGAGAGAATGAAAACATACTTTGATAGTAATAAAAAGAAGTCAGCTAATAAATTAGTTGATTTAATCACAGATGATTTAGATAAAAAAATGTTTGAATCTGAATTTGATTTACTTACAAAAATTGGAAATAATTATAGAATCAGACATCATGAAACTGATAAAAAAGAAATAACGAATAAGAATCATGTTAATTATTTGTTTTTTAGGATGTTATCGTTGATTGATTTGTGTTTGAGTTCAATTGAAGGAGGTAATCATTAAACATATTGAGAATAAAATTATAAAATCACTAGAGACTCTATACGGGTATGCAAAAAGTAAAAAAATATGGATATTTGATATTGAAGATCCACCTTTTGAGCAATTTGCAAATTATGTGTCGGAATACTTACCTGATGAGCACTGGTCTTACTATGATCTCGAGTATTTAATTAACCAAATATTTTATAGATTGGATAAAAAAAATATAAAGAAATTGTATTATGACAGATTGTGGAATATTATTAAAAAAGAATGGAATATTATTCTGAAGAATGTTTTACTGTAATAATACTAAACAAAGCAGTGTTGAGTGAAGATATTCAATTTGATAATTTTTTACTTCTAAAAACTTGTGACTCTTCAGGACCATTAGGTATGAGAAAACAAGCTGTAGCAGAATCAACTTTAATAAATAAAATACAACAGTTTACAAACGCAAAAAATGATACAATAGAAAATGCAATATTTGAGTTAAAACAAGGTTCGAATATCGAACATTTTTATTTTCCAATTCTTGTAGTGAAAAATACAGGACACTACAATTATTTATCGGATTACTCAATAAGCCAAAGGTCGATTATAGATTTAAAATGTATTTTTAATATTTTAAGTGTTAGGTTTAATGTTAGTTCACATAATATTATGCACTCAATTGCACACAATAAGCGAATTAAACATTATGTTACATTTAACTCTTCTGATAGTTATGTTAGATCCCCAATTAATTCAAGCTTTTATTTTAAATATAGTCTTGATTTTTTAAGCTGTGAAAATGCTCAAAATGATTTTCTTAAGCTACACAATACAACAAAATTAAATTTTAGTACTAAGAGTATATTAACAAAATTTAAAAAAGCCTTTAAATTTCTGAATATGTCAATAGAGCAAAAAGATACTTATGAAAAACTACCATATACTGTATTACACTTATTAATTGCTGCCGAAACTTTATTTGTAAATAAAACAAGAGGAGAAAAGAAGTATACATTATCTAAAATATTCAATGGGATTTTACCACACTCTGTACATAGTAATAGTATCGATAAGGCAATAGTTGAAGTATATAATGCTAGAAGTTTTTATCTACACGCAGGTAAGATGAATTTTGTTAAATTTACAGAGAAATTTAAAGAAATTAAAAGAAGTGGTCAATATCAAATTACTAAAGAAAGTGATAGCTTGGAAATATTACTTGATATAATGGTTGATTCTTTATTTGTATTTGTTGATTATTTTAACAATAATTTAAAATTAGAAAATAATAGTTTAGATCTATGGGATACTTATTTGAAACAATTTTAAAAAGAAGTAAATGAATCATTTCTATGTAAAATTCTGAAAAAAATTAAAGGATGTTTATGCAATTAATGAAATTAACTAAAGTAAGGTAATTAAATATGAAAAAGTATATTATATTGGTCTTTTCAATTTTGATTATAATTTATTTAATACCCGTAGGTATGTATGCATATTACTTTGGTAGTAATTGTCTGTCGGGTGATATTAATGATTGGTTATTGTATTCCAACTTTGTTAACGGACTGTTAAATCCTGTATTGTCTTTAATTAACATAATTGTTTTAATTACATTAACAATTATTGTTTTTAATTGGGATAATTTAAGAACTCAAAAGTCTTTAGAAAAGCAAAGTAAGATATTTAAGAATACATTGAAGTTAGATGCTTTTAATGCATTCAGAGGTATAAGGGAAAAAGTAATGAATGTAATAGTCGAAAATAAAAAAGATACTTCTATTGTGCTTTACTTGTTAGGGTTAGATTTGGAAAGTTTGTTTTCAATTAATAAACAATTATTCAATAGTATCAATGATAAGATGATAAAGGAAGTTAATGATAGTTTAGACGCTTTATCATCTGTATATGAAGATTATCAAAAGACCGGAGAGACTTACAAAAAATATACAGAAAGTTTAGCTAAGTTTCTAGATGTTTTTGATAAACTTATAAAAAATATAAGTAAAGATATGGTACTTTAAGCATGATTTTGAAAGAATATGAGGATAAAGTTAGAAGTCTATAATTAAAAATTGAAGTCAAAAGAGTGTATTATGGCACATCAAAGCGAACAAATACTTGAAAACAATTAGAAGCAATGGACAATTTACAATTAAAAGATTTAAAAAATAATCGACAATGGACAATTTACAATGGACAATTTACAATTAAAGTCAAAAGATAGATTGAGATAAATCGGAAATCCCGATTATTCTCCGATACATAGCTGAAATCTGTCCGATACCTCCGCATGTAGAGTCTTAGTGCAGAACAATAGGACAAGGTCATCATTGGTTGTGTTGTTGAACAAATGTCAAGTAAAATGCGTAAAAAACTTGACAAAAGAAGAAATAATGATTACATTAGAAGTAAGGAATAGAGAGGTATAAAATGAGAACAGCTCAATTAATATATCAGATGATCAATACATTTGAACCTGGCAAAGTTTTTGGCTATGATAATTTGAAATTACAATCAGATCAATTTGTCGCTGCAGCAAAAGCTTTACAAAGATTAAAGAATAAAGGAGTGATTAAGAGTATATCAAAAGGTCAATTCTTTAAACCAGTAAAATCTGTTTTCGGAGAATTAAATCCATCAGAGGATGAAATATTAAAGTTATATATGATGAAAAATAATAAGAGAGTATCATATATTACCGGAGTATCACTTTTCAATAGTATGATGTTAACAACTCAGATCCCGAATATTATAAGGATTGCAAGTTATGATAAAAGAAAATCCTGTGATACAGGTACTCTAAAAATAAAAACTGCGAAGAGCTATGTTAAAGTAACTGATTATAATTATAAATTACTTCAGCTTTTAGATGTTTTAAAAGATTTTAATAAAATACCTGATCTTGATAGAAGATCTGCTGTAGATATAATAATTTCTAGGTTTATTACTTTATCTAAAAAAGCTATTAAAGAAATAGTTGAATACTCTTTTAAATATCCTCCAAGAGTTCGAGCATTTTTAGGATCAATACTTGAGTATTTAGGAGATGTAAATGAAATTGAAAAATTAAAAGAAAGTATTAATCCTTTTTCAACATTTAAAATAAGTTTAAATAAAAATATCTTACCAACAATAATAAATTGGAATATAAAATGAGATTACACGAAGATAATGAATTATTCAAGCAGGCAGTGTTAGCAGCTGCACAATTCAAAAAAATACCTGAAAATTACGTAGAAAAGGATTATTGGATAACTTATGTCCTAAAGCATATTTTTACTTCTGAATTTTCCGAGCATGCAGTTTTTAAGGGAGGAACATCATTAGAAAAATGTTATAACCTGATAAATAGATTCTCAGAAGATATTGACATAATAGTAGTCAGAAATGATGGCGAATCGGATGCTCAATTGACTAAAAAAATAAGAAATATAAGTAAAATGGTATCTAAGATATTACCAGAAGTAGAAATAGAGAAGATTACAAATAAAAAAGGCAGGATAAGAAAAACTGCTCATAACTATAATAAGTTATATGATGGTGAATTCGGTCAAGTTAGGAATAATATAATCCTTGAAGTTACTTGGTTTGGAAATGCTGAACCACATATAGATAAAAATGTAAGTTGTTACATAGAAGAAATGATGAGAGAAAAGGGACAAATTGAATATATTGAAAGATTTGAATTAAAACCATTTGCAGTGCAAACACTAAGTGTAAATAGAACTTTTTGTGAAAAAATAATGAGTCTTGTAAGATTTTCCAGACAGGATAAGCCTTATGAAGATCTTGGTTTCAAAGTAAGGCACATTTATGATCTATATATGATGTTAAAAGATAAGGGCATAAACTCATTTTTCAAGAGTGAAGAGTTTGACCTTATGGTTCAAACTGTAGGTAGTGAGGATATGATAAGTTTTAATAACAATAATGAATGGTTGAATGAACATCCATCTAAGGCAATTATTTTTGATGATCCTGAAAGTACATGGGAAAGAATAAAAGCACCATATAATGAAAC
>JAQICF010000166.1 GCA_027858795.1 Candidatus Delongbacteria bacterium
TCTGTTCGTAACAAATTAACAAAATAGCAATCATGGAGGTTGTTTAATGGCAGAGCGTGAAACTGGAACCGTAAAATGGTTTGACTCTTCAAAAGGATTTGGATTCGTAACTACTGAAACTGGAACTGACATTTTTTGTCACTTTTCATCAATCAAAGGTGATGGGTTTAAAACATTGCAAGACGGACAAAAAGTAGAATTTGTTGTTGTAGATAGTGACAAAGGTCCTCAAGCACAAGATGTAATTCCATTATAAGATAACGGAACATCGATCATAGAAAATGCGGCTTTTACGCCGCATTTTTTCATATTTAAAAGGTAAGATTATGAAGATATTAATATTAAGATTCTCGTCAATGGGCGATATACTACTAGCTACTCCGGTATTGGATGTACTGAAAGATGAATATCCAGATTGTGAAATAGATTGGGTTGTAAACTCAAAGTTTGCTGAAGTTCTGATAACAAACCCCAGATTGAACAGGGTTTTAACTTTTAAGGATAAGTCAGGTCTTGAAAATATTAGAGAAGATATTAAAAAAACTAAATATGATCTGATATTTGATCTTCATCAAAATTCTAATACATATTATCTTTCAAGATTTCAGAAAAACGTTTATAGGTATGACAAGAGAGTTTTTGAAAGATCAATGCTTGTTCTGATTAAGAAGAGGTATAAAGAGATCCTACCTGTAACAAAAATGTATTTCAAAGCACTGAATAAAGCCGGAATTAAAACTCCGGATGAATGGACTCTTAGATATGGACTTGTTAAAAGCTTCCAGTTAAGTACGATCAATGAATACAATCTACATAATTTCAATTATATAACTATTGCTCCTGGAGCAAGTTATCCTACTAAAATGTGGCCGAAAGAATATTTTAAAGAATTAGTGGAAAAAATATCTTTCAATAAAAATATAAATCGAAAAGTTATTTTAGTTGGTCTTGGTGAGGAAGATGAAAAAGCAGCCGAGTTCATAACAAAAGGAAATGAATTCAGTTGTATCAATCTTGTAGGTAAATTAGACTTACAGGAAACCGGAACGATATTGAAATATTCTGATCTTGTTATTTCAAATGACAGTGGTCCTTTACATTTAGCAGAATGTTTTAAAAAGAAGATAGTAGCTATTTTTGGCTCTACAACAGAGGAATTAGGTTTTTTCCCGTATTCGACTGATCATGTTGTAGTAGAAAATAAAGGTCTAAGTTGTAGACCTTGTACTCATTTTGGTAAAAAGAAATGTCCTAAGAAGCACTTTAAATGTATGATGGATATTAGTCCTGATGATGTTTACAGAGAAGTTCTTAATTTTTTGCGTTAAATTATGGATATTAACATACGATAGATATGGATATTATAGTTTTCTCATTATTAGCTTTAGTCTTATTTTTAGAAACACTTTATATTTTACTCAGAAATCCCAAGTTAAATACATACAATAAATATTTTCTAGCAGTATCAATACTAGTGTTATTATATGCTACGGTCATTGATACTAATTTTTATAACATTGTGAGAATAATTTCAGTGTTGGTTGTTTTGACTGCTAATGTAAAATTAAAACATCCTGATTACGAAAAACCTGATTACAGGTATTTACTTGTATTGATAGGAGCTCTTGTAATTAATTTGAAATAAAAAAAGGGCAATTAAGCCCTTTTTTCAACTAAACTTATAATTACTTACAATGTTTCTTGTCCATTCTACCTTTCTTTCCTTTTTTACCCATTCTTTCATTCATCATGTGAAGTTTTTTCATTTTTTCGATCTGCTCTTTATTAAGTAATTTAGTGATCTCTTGCTTTTGATCGATCTTCATTATTTGCATCTTAGTTCTGATATCTGAAAGTTCTTTAGTAATTTTCTTTGCTTTGTCAAAGTCCATATCTTTCATTGCTTCTTGTTTGTCAATCTTTAATTTTTTTGCATCTGCATTTAGATCTATTTTATTTTTTTCGTACTTGATTTTGATCTTGTGCATTTTTTCAACTTGTTGATCCGTCAAGTCAAGCATTTCCTTTAATTTTGGTCCAAAGTAATGGTCACCTTTTTCAAAATTACCTCTTCTATGATCTCCTCTTCTTTCCATTTCAGGGCAATCAGGTTGACCTATTCCTGGTTTGAAGCTTCTATCTGCAGGTGCACTTGTCTGAGCGAATGCTCCTACTACTAGGAATGTTAGTAGTGTTAGTGTTGTAATCATCTTTTTCATTTTGTATCTCCTTTTTAAGTTTGTTTTGTTGTCTCAGCTAAGTAAACGTAAGGGTTTTCGAATTTATTTTAAATTATTTTTTTTGATTGTTAATTTCTAAAAAAAAAAGTTTATTGTTAGTAACAATTACGGAGAGACAATGACAAAATATAATGAATATTTTTTACCTGTATATAATAGAAAGGAATTAAATATAATTAAAGCAGATGGTTCTTACCTATACACTGATGAAGGTAAATATCTTGATATGATCGCAGCTCTGGGAGTAAATGTTCTTGGAAGTGCAAATAAAAGGATCATTTCAGCTATAGAAAAACAGGCTAATAGATATATGCATATCTCAAATTTCTATGAATCTGATATTGTTGGTGAATATGCAAAATATCTCTGTGAAAACACTTTTGCAGACAAAATATTCTTCTCGAATTCGGGGACAGAATCAATTGAAGCAGGATTGAAAATCATTAAGAAATATGGTAAGCAAAACAATAAAGATATAATTCTTTCATTTAGCAAAGGATATCATGGTAGAAGTCTCGGATCATTATCAGTAACATCGAAAACCAAAATTAAAGATACGCTTGAACCTTTGATTCCCGGCATTAAAAGTATAGAATTTAACAATATAAATGATATTATTGAAAATATAAATGAAAGATGTGCTGGAATTATTATTGAAACAGTTCAAGGTCAAGGTGGGGTTAATATTGCTGATAAAGAATTCATTCTTAAAATAAGAGAATTAACTGAGAAATTTGGAGCTGTCCTGTTAATAGATGAAATTCAATCAGGGATTGGAAGAACAGGGAAATTCTTTTCATTTGAGCATTATGGTATTGAACCTGATCTGGTAGCATCTGCCAAATCTTTAGGCGGAGGATTGCCTCTTGGAGCATTACTTGTTAATAAGAAATATTCTCAAGTATTGGAAAAGGGAGACCATGGTTCAACTTTTGGCGGAAATCCTGTTTCCTGTGCTGCGGGTTTAGAGCTTGTAAAGCAAGTGAATGATGAAGTATTTCTTTCTGAAGTGAGAGAAAAAGCTGATAAAATCAATTATAGACTTAAAAAGATTAGAGAATTAAATACTGATACAATCGGAGAGATCAAACAACTCGGAATGATGATCGGCATTGAATTGAAGCATGGAGCGGATAAAGTGACTTCTTTATTTGAAAAAGAAGGAGTTATAGTCAATGTTACAGGAGGGAATGTTTTAAGGCTTTTACCACCTTTAACGCTGTCTTATGATGAAATAGATATATTCTTTGAAAAATTTGAATTGGTATTAAATGCGATGTAGGGAACGGTTTGAAACCGTTCCCTACGAATATCGTCGGTCAACACAATGAATGTGTTTTATTCATCAATCGCATATTTTTCCAGTAGCCAAATAGCAACAAATCCTATAAGGATCAAAGCTAGAGCAAATATTTCCTCAAAAGAAAAGGATGAAGGATAAGACCAATTATGACCGATAACTTTTTCTTTAACTCTATCGCCAACCCCAAAGGTTTTTAATATCTCTGTTTTCCAAGGCCATAATAATGTTAGAGATCCCATGATAAATCCTGAAAGCATTGCAATCGTCTGATCTTTGAATTTTTTGAATACCCATGATAAAACATGTGAAAAAGCAATAAGACCAAATCCTGCCCCAGCCATTAGAGGAACAAGTACATATAGATCAAGGTTCTTTACTGAGTGGATCATAACCAGTTCATAGTTTCCCATTAGAATCAATATAAAAGATCCTGAAAGGCCTGGTAATATCATACTGCAGGTAGCTACAATTCCACAGATAAATAAATAGAAATATGATGAATTTTCTGCAGCAGGATCAAATACATTTATTATAAGCACCGCTATCAAAGTTCCTATTAACAATGAAGTTATTACACTAAAATTCCATTTCTTGATCTTTTTTGCTACAAAGTAAACAGAAGCTAATATAAGCCCAAAGAAAAATGCCCACACAAATTTAGGATAATTCTCAAATAAAGAGCCTAGAACAAAGGATAATGCAAATATCCCACTAAACGCACCACCGAAGACTGCCATTAAGAAATATAGATTAGTATGTTCAATGAATTGTTTGAATTTTCCAGTGAATAGGAGTTTTATCGCTTGTAGATCAAATGATTTGATCGAATCTATTATGTTTTCAAAAATACCTGTGATAAGTGCTATAGTTCCACCTGAAACACCCGGGATTATATTAGCAATCCCTACTCCAATACCTTTCAGGAAGAGGATGTAATAATTTTTCATTCAGCAAATCCTCTACCGATCAAAGGAACAAACGTACAATTCATTATCTCTTCCTTTGTGAAACCGTCTTCAGTTTTTAACACCAATGTAAGTACATGAAAAGCTTCTTTACCTAACGGAATGATCATTCTTCCACCGGGTTTAAGTTGGTCAAGTAGTAGCTTAGGTATCTCAGGAGAACCTGCAGTAACGATTATACCATCGTAAGGCGCATTGTCTTTCCAACCAAGTGTTCCATCTGCTACAAAAGTTTCGATATTCTCTATCCTAAGCTTGGAAATATTCTGTTTTGCAAGTTCTGAAAGCTCACGTATCTTCTCAATAGAAACTACAAATTTTGCCATAGTACTGAGGATAGCAGTCTGAAATCCTGAACCTGTACCGATCTCAAGAATAACTTCATCTTTTCCAGGATTAAGTAATTCTGTCATTAATGCGGTAATATAAGGCTGAGAAATGGTTTGACCATGTCCGATAGGTAAAGCATTATCATCGTAGCTTTGGTCAATAATATCTTCACCAACAAAAAGATGACGGTCTATTTGTTTGAAAGCATCAAGTACTTTTGGATCACCGATCCCTCTGTTATATAATTGCTTTCTGATCATATCATTTTTAGCAAATTCAAAATTAATCATTATATTCAAGATCTCCTGTTGAAATATTAATTATATCATTTTTATATGTTATTTTAAGGATTCCCAGGTTATCAATCGATAAAACTGTACCTGAAATTTTCTTGTTTTCATGAGTAACAGTAACAAACTTACCTAAAATATCAGCTTCCTCAGCCCACAACCGGGTTATGTTTTTAGGTTCTTCAGCATTGTATTTGATAAATGCATTATTGATATGATCTATAAGTTCGAACTTAAATTTATCAACATCAAGTTTCAATCCTGTTTCTTTTTCAACAGTCGTCCATGGCATTTCAATTTTGCCGGCAGGAATAAAATCCAGAACATTGATACCAATTCCAACGATTATACAATTCTTTGCAAATTCAGATAACACTCCACAGATCTTTTTGTTTCCTATCAAGATATCGTTTGGCCATTTTAGGACGATGTCTTCAACAGGAATATACTGCTTTAAAAGATCTTTTATACCCAGAGAGAATAAAAATGAGTACCTGAGAGCATCTTCGGGTTCTGATATATCCTTGATCAAAAAAGAGCTGAATATAGACTTATCTTTTTCACCAAACCAAGACCTGTCAAATCTTCCTCTACCATTTGTTTGTTCAGTAGAAAAAAGCACGGTACCATTATCAAGTTCTGCTAAATTAGTTTTAAGATAATTATTCGTAGAATCTAGAGTTTCAAGATTAACGATATTATTAAATTCTGTCATATATTACCTTGAAATTATTTTTTGTTCAAAGGTTTATCGATTTCTTCATTTTCAGCAAAGAAAGTATTCTTTAAATTTTGCTCTTCAAAAAGTTTTAATAATTCCCTTACGTCTTTCTGTGAAACAACAGGAAGAATTGGTGTGTTCTTAATAAACTTAAGTGGAGATGTTTGTTTCTTTAGTTTGATTTTAGTCATTTATTTTCTCTAGTTCCTTTTGTTTAATTGTTCCTTTGTGTAAAACTGATTCATATTCTTGTACTAAATATATGAAGATTTCTTCCATATAATATTTTCCGGTGATCTCTCTTAGTTCGTTCAAAGTACCTGTAGTAAGTAATTTGCCGTTATTGATAACACCTATTCTATCACATACTTTTTCAACTTCGCCCATGTTATGTGAAGAGAATATTACTGTTTTTCCCTGATTCTTAAGATCTACAATATGTTCGTGTATTTTCTGAGCGACAATGACATCAAGTCCACTGCTTGGCTCATCCAAAATAAGTACTGGTGGATCATGCACTATCGTTCTTGCTATAGAAGTTATCTGCTTCATACCTGTAGATAATTTTTCGGACAAAGTGTCAGCATATTTTGTAATATTAAAATGCTTTATAAGTTCTTCAACTCTTTCTTTAGTATTTTCTTCAGGGTATCCGTTTAAATTTGCAAAGTAAGTTATAATTTCTCTAGGTGACAATCTTGGATATAACGCAGTAGTAGCTGATAGAAATCCCATTGATTTACGTACATTCTGAGCATCCTGATCAGTATCAAATCCATTGATTGAAATTGTACCTTCATTTGGTTTCATTAAAGTTGCCATCATTCTCAAAGTAGTAGTCTTACCTGCACCATTAGGTCCAAGTAGACCAAATATTTCTCCTGCATAGGCTGTAAAGCTAAGATCATTTACCGCTTTAACGGTGCCTCTCTGCTCATCGTAGAATTCTTTTGTAAGGTTCTTTATTACTATTTTTTCTTCCATTTTGCGAACCTACCCTTAATTTGTTTTATCAAAGAAGTATTTGAATTACCCAGTATGATCTCTTCTTTCAGCATAAAAGGTAATAATAATTTGTATAGTAAGAACATCCAAACCATAGAAAATAAAACTGTCTCGCCAAAAAAGATCAACTGCACATCATTTACCAGTAATAATTTGATCATCATCGCTACATTCAGAACAGGAACCATAGATATTACTAAGCTGGGTTCAATTGCTGGTATAATTACAACATATGACATCATCATGAAAGCCATGAAGAATGGAGTGATAAGAATATTTCCTTCTTTTCTATTTTTAGCAAATCCCGCTGCAGCCACAAAGATCAATGACATCATATGTGACATTATGGCTAACGAAAAGAATGTGATCAATATTATTTTAAAGTTAAATATCAAACTCCAGTCAAATTCAAGTGACTTACCTGCAAACTGCATCATTAGCGTGTTAATTATCTGAGTAATAACAAAAGTTAAGAATGAAAAATTCAATATGCCTGCAGTAAGTCCATAGATGTTCGTAGCAAGAAGTTTTGCCATTATTATTTTCTTTCGGGATAATGAAGTAGTCAAAGTTGTTTCAGTTGTTTTGTCTTCAGTGTGACCAGCTGTAAGTTCTACTGCTCCTGTGCCTATTCCAGCAATGATAGTTATGATCGACATTAACGGGATGATCATTGATAGAATTTTGGTCATTATTTCATATTCACCATCAATATTATGCTTAGTTACCCAGAAAGTATTGAAATAGTCTTTATTATATGCACTTGCATCTATTCTTCCACCTAATTGAAGATCATAGTAATCTGACAATTTAACTTCAAGTTTAGCGAAGAACTCTTTTTGTATTGAATTTGTGCTGTCTAAATGTAGTGTATAATATGGTAGAGAGTCCACTTCATCAACCATCAGATAGATTCCTTCTTTGTTGAAAACCTCATTTGATGTTTCTGTGATCTTGAAATTATGGATCGTTTCGATTGAATCTTTGATCGAGTAAAATTTCTCTGACCTAATATCTAATGATAAGTTTATTTCCTGATTATCAGTTAAACCTGATTTCACCATCAAAAACTGAGTTATCCCCCAATACAGCATAGGGTAAAGCAATACAGGAACTAATATAACCATCATAGTAGTGTATTTGTTCCTCAGCAGATCTTTTAGGTATATTTTTATTAAAGTTTTCATAATCTTTTCTGTAAATATTAATAACTTATAAATATAAATAATCAAGTATATAATAACAACAACAAAAAATATGACAATCATCATTGTAATGATTACAATTTAGACGTAGATTTCAATTAGAAACAAAACAGAAACCTAGGAGGTTCAAAATGAAGACTTCATTCAATAAATACAGCAACTATACATCACATAACTTTATGGAACACTTTAAAAGCACTAACAAAAAGAAATCTGTAAAAATGAAGAAGTAAGTTGCGATAACTCAAACATTGAAATCAATAGTTTAAGTTATAGAGGTAGAAGAAAGAGAAGGTCACCAATTGGTGACCTTCTTTAGTTATGAGATATGAGTGATAAGTTATGAGTTGTTTTATCCAATCCACCTCTTTTCCACCATAAAACTCGTTAGCAACTTAATATTTACTTTGAATTTGAAGTGTAAGCTCGTATATTCTAAATAATAACAAATTAATCAAATATATAATTTACAACCTTCAAGGAGGTAAAGAAATGTACAATAAATATTTTATGTTATTCTTAGCACTTATGGTATCAGGAATGATTCTTATTTCC
>JAQICF010000204.1 GCA_027858795.1 Candidatus Delongbacteria bacterium
TTTGCACCTAGAAGCGTTGGAATATCCGAAGTCTCGTCATAAGATTGCCCACCGACAGACAGATCAAGGTAAATATAAAAATCATCACCATTGGAAACTTGAACAGAATTATCAAGATCGATCGTATGAAATCCTTTATGTTCTATATATCCAGTCTTACTTTCAAGTTCATTTTGTAAAGTACCAGTCGTAAAATCATCGTAGATCTTCACAGTATAAGTAGCACTGTCTTTCGCAGTATAAAAACTCACTGCATTGATATATTCATCCTGAGTTGATACAAATTTATTAAAAGCTTCATCGATAGTAGTGTAAGTATCTCTCCATCCGTGATAATCATGGAAATAAACATTCTCATATCTCATAGCCTCCACATTGAGAAAAGACACTGCACCCATTTCAGGATGTCTACCTGCATATTTATCATAATATGAGATCCAGAAATAACCTTCAAATCCCCAATCAATACTGTAGCTGTTCTTACACAACCATGCTCCTTTTTCTGGAGCCTGAGTTAACAAACTGTCATTCCAACCTACAATAGCAATAGAGTGATTCGGTAACTCTGAAGTCGCTGTTGGTTGATAATGTATATACTCTATTGTGTATCCTGCGCTTGCAGTCATACAGGTTGCGATAGCTCCATTTTCCATGATCTTCTGCTTAACTTCATCAATATTCTCTAAATTATCTCCAACATCATAAAATTCTACATCTCTGGGATAATAGTAATGATATTCATTGGAACTTCTGTCCGGTGGAGTATCGTAAAGCTGTCCATCAACTTCTCTTACAGCACCTTCACCTCTTGAAAAATATGCAGAAGCCATCAAATAATCACCACCCTGATGAACTTCAATTCCTGCTCCCTGAACAGTTATATCGTCATTATTAAAGTCATTAAATCCGTTCCACCAATCAAGATGATATTCAGCGAGTGCAGGTTCACCCTCTTCACCGTAGTAGCTCCATAGGTCGGTCATAAGTAAATTACTCTCCATTGATGCTAAAGTGCCATGTGTCCAGCAAGTACCACCGAGTTGATATTTGATAGATGTTACAAAATTCTCAGGATAAGAAGTTCGTAAGTCAAAGCTATCCGGTGGAGTTGATATCCAGTTAATTGTATAATCTGAAGAATTTAAAGTATTGCCTTCAAAGTCCTCTATAGTAAACTTTAGTTTTCCCTGTAATTCGGAAGTTTCAGCAGGAACTATTCCTTCATAAACATAAGTATGCATCTTAGGTAGACTCATTTCAAATTCATATTGAGATACCCAGTCATTCTTTGAATAATGACCTGCAATAGAAACGATATCAGATTCATCATTAACTGTTATTGATATTTTTGCATCCTTATTAACAAATGCTTCTCTACCCCTTACAGCAGTAATAATTGGAATACTTTCATCTTGAACAAAGTAAATATCATAATCAACTGTAGAAACCTTTTGATCACCTTTATCTGTTATATCGAAATTGATAGTTCCGGAATCTACGTAAGATAACTCGTTAACAGTTCCACCCCATACACTATCATTTATCATTGAAAAATTTATACTTGTCGGAGGATATTTACCACTAAACAGATAATATCCTTTCACAGAATCAATTCCTACTCTTGATGATAAAGTCAATTGAATATCCATATCATTGTTCAGGTATGCTCCAATAGTTGGTAATAAAGCTGTATTAGCTTGAATGTCAGTAATAGATGGTTCGTCATCGTCACATATAACATTTACATTATCTATATACCAAATATCACTATTGTCACCAGTATAATGCCAACCTATGTAAACATTCTGACCTGTGTAAGCACTCAAGGATAATATATTCTCAGAAAATTCATTTTCATAAGCTGCTCCTGACCAAAGTTGAGTCCAATTTGTTTTATCAGTAGAAATAGAAACTCCATGTATTCCGTTAGCTGATGATGATAAAGAATCTCTCTGCCAATAGGATAATATCACTGAAACTGAATCAGGAATGTAGATCGAAGGTGATATCAACCAGTCATCTTGTGAACCAATATCATTAAGATGTACTGCTGAATTTTCACCACTTTGAACAAAATACTGAGATTGTAGAAATCCTACACCTGAAGACTGAAGTTCCCACTGGTAAGGAGGAAATTCCTCTTCAAAATCTTCTGAGAACAGATAGAATTCTTTTGACCATTGTAAAGAATATTCATCAGACCACTGCGAATTTGTCTGATCATCCTCTACAAAGAACCTTACAAGACCTGTTGTGCCGTCAGGCTGTCCGGGAATAACACCGTGAAATTTTGTATCACCTTTTGCAGAGCTCATAATAAAAGGTGCCCATGCCCCACCATCAATGCTGTATTCAGCATTAATCGGAGCTATAATAGTATTCTGATCCTGAACCTTTATAGTCAGTTGAAGATCAATATTCTGATATCCCGCATTTCCGGTAATAGTTCTTACTGACGGAGGATATACATCTGTACCTGTATACTGCTCTAATAACACTCTTGTGATAAATTCTTTATGGAAAACAGACCAGTTTCCTGCCGATCCCGTATAGCTATGACAATCATTTGGAGAATCATACCTATCTGAGACATTCCCCGGTAATCCTGTTGTATCCGGAACTACAGAAACCCAAAAATCATCATTCATTACCATCACTGAATCTAAATAAATATCGTTATAGTTAAAAATTGATAAACTATCAGCAGAATGCCACAACAAAGTTGATCCATCTTTGTCATATATTTTTAAACTGAAAGTCTCGTCTACTTCCCAGAGGTAAGAACCTACTGCACTAACATTCACTGGATATTCTAATCCAAAGTCATTAGCATTTATATATGTTGCTCTTTCCTCTGCACTTTCGAGTACATCCCAAGGTTGAATATAATAATCGTACCATGCATAAGTTTTTGACTCATTTGAATACCAATCAGCTGCTAAAATATTGATATAGATTATTAAAAATATTAAAATTATTCTTTTCATGATAATTCCTCGAGTGTTTATATTATTCATAATATACTAAATTTATTGAAATGGTCAAATGACATAATATTTAAATTGCTTTCATTGGTAAAATCGACGTATTTTAAAAGTATTGATAATTTAACGGGAGAAGTAATGAAAAACATAATAATATTTCTTTTAATTATACTTATTTCTTTAACTGCAAAAATATCGCAGGAAGATCTAGTTTCTATTGAGAATAATGGCTACTTAACTAATTTAACTAAAACAGAGTTCGGGATTATAGCTACTAACAATCTTGATAACGCTCTTTATTTGATAAACGATGGAGAAATATCGACTCTGCTTGAAAATCCGGGGTGCGGAAGATACTATAATACTTTTAATAAATTTATTGGTTTTAAACATATTAATTCAAGAACTGCTGAGCAAACTCCTGCTTTATACAATTTAAATACAAACGAAATAAAATATCTGACTGAACCTGCAAAAATGTGTGGTCAGGTTTCATTCTCTGATAAAGGAGATATTGCTTATACAGTTGGAAATGATCTCATCGTAGAATATTCCAATGGTGATAAATTCAAATATGATCTGAAAACTTACTCAAATATTACTCCGATCTCTCCGGATGGTAATAAAGTATCTTACCATGATAAAGACCAGAATATTCACATACTTGACCTGACAACTTTAAACTCACAACTGATAACTTCTCAAAATGGATTTTTCGACCAGAAATGGTCACCAGATTCAAAGCAACTAGCATTCCGAGATATTTCGGGGAAGTTATTTGTCTATGATCTCTTTTCTGAGAATACTATCGAATACGATATTGTTAGCAACTATAACTGGGAAAGTGACACTTCTATAAACTATTTAAAGTTTATACATGATGAGGAATCTTTGCTCTCAAGTGATGTTTTCGAATTGAATACAGAAACTAGCGAAATAAAAAACATATCAAATACAAAAGATATATATGAGTTCAATTTATATAATATCGATAACGAATTGATATCAAAACTAAATAAACAGATCAGCTTAAAACCAATCATTGTAAAAGAACCTAAACAAAAAGCTACACTGAATGCTCCATACATCAATCAAGTTTATGATACAGATGGATATGGTCACAGATATGGTTGTTGTGCAGCAACAGCCTGTGCAATGGTACTAGCTTATTACAAATTGATACCACATTGGTTAAACACTACAAATGAATGGGGACATTTTATATATGATAATTACATTTACAAAGATTTTGCTTATGATATTCTATACGATGTTGGAGTAGGTACAGGTGGCGGCGATGGTTTTATGTGGAACGATAACGGACACGGTGGCTCTTCCCCGTCAACTAATCAGAGATTCTATTTACAACAACATGGACTTACATCTGTTCAATACTGGAGCAACTTTTGGAATGTAATTACAACTGATCTAGCCAATGGATATCCTCATCCTATGTGCGTAACGATAACTGCATCTGGTCACTTAATCGTACCTGTTGGGATAGCTGATGATGTTCAGCAGGTTATGTACTACAATGATCCGTATGGTAATAAGAATGTAGCTTATCCAAGTACGGACGGCTTTGAAGTAATGTACGATTGGCCGGGGTTTAATACAGGAATTGAAAATCTTGTTACAGTTGCATGGACAACATCAGCTATTGGAACTCTACCATCTCAACCAACTTTAGAGATAAATGATAACCAATTAGCCTATACATCTGATTACTACGACTTTGATGATAGAAACGATGGTTTTTTTATGCTGGCAGAAGGAACTACTGGAATGAAATACTGGAGAAATGTTGATGGTGTTGATCCATATTGGTGGACAGGCGCGATGACAGGGAGTTCTATAGATGATTACTCGGCTTCATGGAATCCCGATATAACAACTCCGGGAGATTATAAGGTAGAAGTTTTTATTCCTTCGAATACTGAATTGATAACAAATGCAAAATATCAAGTTTTTCATAATTCTACTGTGGACGAAGTAAGAGTAGATCAGGATGCTAATGCTGGTTTATGGGTTAATCTAGGTACATTTTACTTTACTGGTGCTGTTAATGAGATGGTCTATCTCGGAGATGCTACAGGAACTAAGAACATCAAAATGGACCACTTTGAAAAAGCTAAAGTATTTAAAATAGTCTATGATAAAATCAAATTCACTCCTCAGGATCCATTTTTCACTTCTGATGGTGATTGGCAATTCGGCACTGATGATGTAGTCGGTTCTGTTTCCGGTAGTGATATCTGGGGCACAGTGCTTAACGCCAATCATACTGATAATACATACTCAAAGTTGACTTACGATCTCTCTGCTGTTCCTCTAGAAGAAAATTCTCTACTGACTTTTTCACACTGGTATCAGATGGAAGATGGAACAGTTGCATATGATGGTGGTAATGTTAAAATTTCTACAGATAATGGGAACAATTATACTTTGATCTACCCTATTGATGGATATACACATATTATTTCATCTGATTACACTAATCCTATGCCCGGTGAAGATGCTTATTCAGGTGATTCAGGTGGATGGATGCCAGTTATCTCTGACTTAAGTGCTTATGCAGGCCAAAATATAATAATACAATGGCAGTTCGGAAGTGATACTAATATCAATGAAAGAGGTTGGTATCTGGATCAAATAGATGTATCTCCTTTTCAATCTCCTCAGAATGTTCAGATCATATTAAACGGTACAGATGTTAGTATAACCTGGGATATTGTAGAAAATGCAGGATCATATTTGATCTATTCTGCTTACGCCCCATACTCAACTTTCACGCAAATAGGAACGTCTAATACCAACTCCTGGAATGGAAATGAAGGTTCGAATAAATATTTTTATAAGATCATAGCAACAACTGTTTCGAAATAAATCATTGCATTTATTTCAATGATTTGTATTGATTTATATAAATTTAGACTTTTATTTGATCATAACCATTTTCTTAGTATCTTGTCTAACACCATCTACTTCAAGTGTATAATAATAAACTCCACTATTTAAAGCAGAAGCATTGAAATTAATGGAGTGTTTACCTTTGTTCTTAATTCCATCAAACAAAGTACTTACCAACTGTCCATTTACATTATACACAACTAACTTCAGTTTTGAATCATTTTGCGGTACCAAGAAATTAATAATTGTATTCGGATTGAACGGATTAGGATAGTTTTGCTCTAACTCATAATTCTTAATCCTAATTTCTCCATTATAAATTAAGCTATCATCACACAAACCTTTTATACAGAAATTTGCTGTACGAGGGTTTTTAATAGCTATATTATCATATAGATCTTTCCAAATACCATCTTCTTTATAGAAGCTTTCACCAGAAGAAGCAGAACTCTGATAGGTTAGAAAAGCGGATGGAATATAAGAACTCTGATCATAAGGTTGTCCTCCATCTGAAAGATATAAATAAATATAGAAATCATCCCCTGCTGCTAGTTCAACGATATTAGGTAGATCTACTGTATGGAATCCTCGATAATCAATATGTCCGGAAGTAGATGATAAAAGATTTTGAAGTTCCGCACCATTATAATAATCATATACTTCAACAGAATAACTTACATTATTTTTTGATGTAAAAAAACTTACCGCTGTTAGATTTTCAATTCCTGTAGTTGTAAATGCGTTAAAAGCTTCATCTGTGCTATTCATTGTATCACTCCATCCATGGTAATCATGATAAAATATTTTCTCATATTTCAACAATTCAACATCTTGAAAAGAAATTGCTCCTCCCTCAAACTCTTTTGCTACATGTTTAGTATAATATGATGCCCAGAAATATCCTGAAAATCCCCAATCAGTACCATAGCTGTTTTTACATAACCATGCACCCGCTCCTTCTGGTGCCTGAGTAATAAAATCATCATCCCATCCCACTATTGTAACAGCATGTGTGATATATATCGGATCAGATTCCGGTTGATAATGAATATAATCGTTACCAACAAACGTGTGCACTAAAGATGTGCCGATAGCTCCATGTTCAATTATTTTTTTCTTTATTAGATTAATTCCTGTCAGATCATAATCCATTACATACCATTCAATATTTCTCGGATAATAATAGTGGTAATTGTCTGAAAATCTATCAGGATTAATTGTATAGCTAAAATCCGGAGCATCTATATCTCTAACAGCACCTTCACCTCTACTTAAATACGCCGCAGTCAACAAATAATCACCTCGCATATGCAAAGGCAACCCGTCACCTGTTGGAGGTTCCAGATCTCCATTAAAATATTCATTAAAACCACACCACCATGAAAGATGATACTCCGACAGATCAGGTTCTCCAATTTCACCTGCAGCAACCCATTTACCAGTTTTTAACAAATTGCTTTCAATTGCCGACATTGCTCCAAAAGTCCAACAAGTTCCACCTCGTTGTGATTTAACTGAAGTAACGTAATTGTTGCCTGAGTAGTCTCTTAAATCAAAAGATACTGGAAGAGACTCTATCCAATCAACAGGATAAATACTACTAATCTTTTCATTTCCAAACTCGTCATAAATATAGAATTTTATTTCACCATTAGTAACTTCGATCTCTGCCGGGATTGTTCCGCGAAAATCATAATTCACTTTGCTTTTATCAAATTGAATTATCTGTTCAGTTACAAATCCATCCGTACTATAATGTGCTTCACAAGATGAAATATCAGAATGATCTGAAAGTTTCAATATTAAAACCGCATCAACTCTAATCTCAGCAGGAGAACCTATTACTTCAACAACTTTCGGAGCCCATGTATCTTCAATAAATTCAATAACAAAACTCCCTGTTGTTAATGTTATTTCTGAAATATTGGTTATATCAAAATAAATACTTCCGGTTGAAACAGAGTCTCTAGCCGGTATAACAGCCTGCCAAAATTCGTCTCCTTTCGCTTTGGCCATATTTATATCAGTATAAGTAACTCCACCGTCAAAAGTATAATGTGCAATAGAATTCTGAATATTAGTCTTGTCATAAATACCAAGATTTATGATCATATCCTCGTTGATGAATGTTCCCAAAATTGGAAGTACAGTACGATTTGCATACAATTTTGTTACTAAAGGAGGATCTTCACTCACAAATACTTCGATATCATCTATGAACCACTGATCACTGTAATCACCAATATAGTGCCAACCTATTTGTATGTCTTGACCTACAAAATCATTTAATGAGGAAAATACTTGGTTATAAATAAGTTCTTCTGGAACAGTAGAACTTATCTGTGTCCAAGTAATACCCCCATCTGTAGTAACGCATACTTCATGTGCTCCAATATAATCTACCCATAAACTTGTTTCCCAAAATGAAAGTAAAATGTTTTCTTCTGAAGGAATTGATATAATAGGAGAAATCAACCAATCGTCCTGCGAACCAACATCATCAAAATGCGACATATGATAATCACCTGAATGTGGTACTGGTGGAGGATTAAGATTGAAATGCCTCCAACCGGCACCTGTTGTCTGCATTGACCATCCACCACTTCCGAGAGGTTCATCTTCAAAATCCTCAATAAATATTGAATTTTCTTTCGACCAATCTTGAGCAAAAATACTTATTGCAAATAACACTATTACTGTTGTAATCACGTTCTTCATTAGTATCCTATTTTTTTTACCTCTACAAATATTATAACTCGCAAAGTATAAAACACCTATGACTTTTACTTTATAAGTGCCATATTCTACCTAGCTTCCTTCACTCCATTCACTTCGAGAGTGTAATAATAAACACCAACGTTTAAAGCAAAGGTTTCGTAAGTTGCGTAACTTTTTCCTTTTCTTCAAGTACGTACTAAGTTTATTTATTTTAATTAGTATTTAAATTATGGCAATTAATATTATTTTACAAGTTTTAAAAATACTTTTTTATTGTTATATTTTGTCAAACTAAATATTAATCGGAAGACCAATGAAGTTATTACTTGCAACTCATAACAAAAACAAAATAATCGAAATTAAAAACGCTCTCCAGGAATTAGATGTTGAGCTATTATCATTAGACGATTTTCCTGACTTGCCGGATGTTATTGAAGATGGAGATACACTTGAGCATAATTCTCTGAAAAAAGCTAGAGAGATCTTTGAATATTCAGGTATAACTACTTTAGCGGATGATACAGGGCTTGAAATCGAATATTTAAATGGAGATCCTGGTGTTTATTCAGCGAGATGGGCCGGAGAAGACTGTTCTTACGAGGATAATAATCGTAAGATGCTTAGAGAACTTGATGGAGTCAGTATTGGTAAAAGAGATGCTGTATTCAGATGTGTAATAACTCTGTTTGGAGAAAATTTACACGAAACAACTGAGGGTGTTCTCAAAGGTAAAATAATTGAAGCTTTTAAGGGTCAGAAAGGTTTTGGATATGATCCAATATTTAAACCTGAAGGGTTTGATATAACCTTAGCTGAGATGTCACTTGATGATAAAAACAAGATCAGTCACAGAGGTTTAGCTGTAAAGGCAATGGTTGGAGTTATAAAGGGTATTAAATAATATCCAATATTACCGTAGGGTCAGGCTCCCATGTCTGACCGGAAAAGGGAAAAAGATAAAATATTTTTTTACAGGAAGATGGGAAGATAAGGAAGGGGTTTTGATTATTCTTTACAAGGGGTTGAAACCCCTTGTTCTCGGTTGTGTTCGTCATCCTAAACTTGATTTATGCTGAATTTATTTCAGTATTTCAGGATCTTGTTTGAAAAAAGGGGACGATAAGAAATCGTCCCCTACTGGCGTTCATGGTTTCACTTTAATACCAATTATCTTTATACAAATTATCGTAATCTTTCTGTGTTAATTCCTTAGGTTTTATATCTACGTATGGAACATCAGGATTGGCTTCTAAAAACTCTTTTTCTCTTATTTTTGTTAAAAATCCTACTGCTACATTTGGAAATAATTCAACCAAAAGTTCTTCTTTTTCAGTTATTGCCAG